>JANMCS010000363.1:0-4285 GCA_031361405.1 Betaproteobacteria bacterium | reverse complement strand
ATCAACCCCATCCGCACCGGCTATTCCGCGATCGCCGACGACTGGATTCCGATCCGACCCGGCACCGACGGGCTGCTGGCGCTGGCCATTGTCCACGTGCTGCTGACCGAGGGCTCGATCGATTTCGAATTTCTCGCGCGGTACACCAACGCACCGTGGCTCGTGATCCAGGCGCCGGGCACTGCGGAGGATGGACTGTTCGCGCGTGGCGCCGACGGCACGCCGCTGCTCTGGGATGAAGGGCTGGGCCGCATCACCGCCGGCATCACCGCCCAGTCGCGACCGTCGCTGTTTGCGCAATGCACCCTCGCCGATGGCCGGCAGGCGCGCAGCGTGTTGGCGTTGGCCGCCGAGCGCTACCTCGACGCGGAATACGCACCCGAGGTCGTGGCCGACGCGTGCGGCGTGCCCGCGACCACCATCCGGCGGCTGGCGCGCGAGATGGCGCAGGTGGCGTTTCGCGAGACCATCGAGTTGCCGATTGCGTGGACCGACGCGTGGGGCCGCAAGCACGTCAAGGTCGTGGGCCGGCCGGTGGCGATGTATGCGATGCGCGGCATCTCGGCGCATTCCAACGGTTTCCAGACGTGTCGCGCGCTGCACCTCATCCAGATGTTGCTGGGTGCGCTCGACGGTCCAGGCAATTTTCGCGCGCGGGCGCCGTACCCCAAGCCGGTGCCGCCGCAGGTGCGTCCGCACAATGCCGCCGCGCGTCCGAATACGCCGCTGCCGCGGCCGCCGCTGGGTTTTCCGATGGCGCCGGAAGACCTGGCCGTCGACGCCGATGGCCGTGCGCTGCGCATCGACAAGGCCTACACGTGGGAAGCGCCCCTCGCCGCACACGGCCTGATGCACATGGTGATCGCCAATGCTGCCGCCGGCGATCCCTATCCGATCGATACGCTGATGCTGTTCATGGCCAACATGGCCTGGAACTCGTCGATGAACACGACGGGCACGCGTGCGATGCTGACGGCGAAGCACGACGACGGCAGCTACAAGATTCCGTTCATCATCGTGGCCGATGCGTTTGCATCGGAGACGGTGGCCTTCGCCGATCTCGTGCTGCCGGACACGACGTATCTCGAACGCTACGATGCGATCTCGCTGCTGGATCGCCCGATCTCCGAACCCGATGCCGCCGCGGATGCGATTCGCCATCCGATCATCACGCCGGATCGCGATGTGCGGCCGTGGCAGGACGTGCTGGTCGAACTGGCCGGACGATTGCGTTTCCCGGCGTTCACGGCGGGCGACGGCACGCGCCGATTTGCCGACTACCAGGATTTCATCGTCCACTACGAGCGCGCGCCGGGCATCGGTTTTCTTGCCGGATGGCGCGGCGCGGACGGCAAGCGCTCGCTGGTGGGTGCACCCAATCCCAACCAGTGGCAGGCGTACAAGGACAACAAGGCGTTCTTCGCGTTTCACCTGCCCGATGCGATCAAGTGGCATCGCTATGCCAATCTCGGCTATCTGGAGTTTGCCAAGAAGGTGGGCTTCGTCGGCGAAGTGGAGCCGATCGTGATGCAGATCTATTCCGAACCGCTGCAGAAATTCCGGCTGGCCGGGCAGGGTCTCTATGCCGGGCCGTGTCCCACCGATCCCGCCGATCGCGCGCGCCTCACCAAGTATTTCGATCCGCTGCCGTTCTGGTATTCGCCGCTCGAGATGCAGGCCACCGACGGGGACGCCTTTCCGCTGCACGCGCTGACGCAGCGCCCAATGATGATGTATCACTCGTGGGACGCGCAGAACGCCTGGCTGCGCCAGATCATCGCGGACAATGCCATGTATGTGAACGTCGCTACCGCCGCGGCACTGGGCATCGCCGACGGCGACTGGGCGTGGGTGACGTCGCACGCGGGGCGCCTGCGCTGCCGCATCCGCACCATGGAGGGCGTGGAGCCCAACACCGTGTGGACATGGAATGCGATCGGCAAGCAAGCGGGTGCGTGGGGCCTGAGCGCCGACGCACCCGAAGCCACCAACGGCTTCCTGCTGAACCACCTGATCGCCGAGCATCTGCCCGGCGCCACGCCCGCTGGCCGCCGCCTGACCAACTCCGACCCGATCACCGGCCAGGCCGCGTGGTTCGACCTGCGCGTGCGCATCGCGCGCTGCGTGGCCGGCGAGACCGGCATCGAGCCGACCTTCGGCACGCTGGCCGCATTGCCGGGCGCGGTCGCGCCGCCGGGGGTGCTCGATTGGCCCGCCACGCCTGTCGATTCGGTGCCCGCGCAATGAAGCTCGGCCTCGTCATCGATCTCGATACCTGCGTGGGATGCCACGCCTGCGCGACCGCATGCAAGGAATGGAACGGCGCATCGGCCATCAGCGGACCGCTGGCCGACCTCGAGCCGTATGGCGCCGATCCGTCGGGTGTCTGGTTCAATCGCGTGCGCCACTACGAGGTGGGAACCTTTCCGGCCAGCAAGACCATCAATTTTCCGATGTCGTGCCTGCACTGCGAGGATGCCGCGTGCGTCACCGTGTGTCCCACCGGCGCCTCGTACAAGCGCGCCGACGGCATCGTGCTGGTCGACCAGGACAAGTGCATGGGTTGCAACCTGTGCGCGTGGGCGTGCCCGTACGGCGCGCGCGAACTGGACGACGTGTCGTGCACGATGAAGAAGTGCACGCTGTGCGTCGATCGCGTGCACGACGAGCGGCTGCCCGAGGAAGAACGTCAACCGGCCTGCGTGCTGGCCTGTCCGACGCACGCGCGCCACTTCGGCGACTTCGACGATCCGCAATCGAAGGTCTCGCAGCTATCCGCCGCGCGCGGTGGCTTCGGTCTGCTCGACGAACTGGGCTACAAGCCGGTCAACCGCTACCTGCCGCCACGCGCGGTGCCAGTGGTGGCGATGGATGCGGCCGCACCGGCGGCGGCGCCGATCACGCCGCTGGCCGCGCTGTCGCGGTTGGTGGCGCGCGCGCGCGACGCGTTGTCGCGTTGATCGTGCGCGCATGAAACCCGCGTTCTCGGTCCTGTTCTTCACCGTGCTGTCCGGCGCCGGGCTGGGTGCACTTGCCTTGATCGCGCTGTTCGACGTTGCCGCAGTGGCGGGTATCGCCGATGCGCTGGTGCCGGCGCATCTTTATGCCATCGCGGCGACGATGGCCTGGCTGCTGGTGGCGGGGGGGCTGTGTTCGTCGACACTGCACCTGGCAAATCCCAGGAATGCGTGGCGCGCGTGGAGCCAATGGCGCACGTCGTGGCTGTCGCGCGAGGCGGTGGTGTCGCTGGCGTTCATGCCGCTGGCGGCCATCTATATTGCGTGCTGGTGGTGGTACGCGCCGCCGTGGCTGCGCGCCGCGCTGGGTGCTGGGGTGCTGGTACTCGCGTGGGGGACGCTTATCTGCACTGCAATGATCTATGCCAGCCTGAAGCCGATCCGGCAGTGGCACACGCGGCGCGTGCCGCTCAATTTTCTGCTGGTCGGGCACGCGAGCGGGGCGCTGATCGTCGCTGCGGTACTGCGCGGCCATGGCCTTGCCGCCACGCCATGGGGGTTGCTGGGCCTGGTGTTGTTTGTGGCCGCCGCGATCGGCAAGCTCGACTACTGGCGCTTCGTGCGCAGCAATGAGCGCGCGATCACGCTCGAACAGGCGATCGGTGTTGCCCACGGCGTGCGGCCACCGGGCAGGCCCGGGGCACCGCCGTCGATCATGGCCGCGCGACTGTTTGATGCGGGACACTCGCGCGGCACGTTTCTCACGCGCGAGTTCGTCAACCACGTCGCGGCCTACCGGCGGATCTGGGTGCTGGCCATCGTCTGGATATGCGGCTTCGCGTTGCCGATGATCTGGCTGGCCGTGGGCCTGGCGGGCTGGCCTGGCGCGCTGCTCGCGAGCCTCGCCTGCATGGTCGGCATGCTGGCCGAGCGCTGGTTGTTTTTTGCCGATGCGCGCCACACGGTCCGGCTGTTCCACGGCGAGCGCAGCACCTGACCGCCGCGTCGTTCAACGCCAATTCGCGGTGGGGCGTCGCGGATTGCGAAATGGCATCCAACGCGTTGATAAGGCTGTAGTTCCGGAGATCAAGCCGCACTGTCATCAAAAGTCATGGTCCTGTCACGGTGGTGTCACACGCGCTCGCCAGAATGCCGCATGTTGATTGCCATCCTCCAAGGACATTCCATGATCCGCAATGCGACCGTGCAGGGCTTTCTGGCTGCCGCCGCGCTGGTGTTCGGCGTGCAGGCGCACGGCGCCGACATCACTGGTGCCGGTGCCACGTTTCCGTATCCGATCTACGCGAAGTGGGCCGACGCCTACAAGA
>JANMCS010000304.1:0-9977 GCA_031361405.1 Betaproteobacteria bacterium | reverse complement strand
GCGATGCCGAGCTGGGTCATCAGGGCCGTGTTGCCCAGCGCCAATGCCTTGCCGCCGACCTGGCCGCGCACACCCATGCCGGTACTCGACTCGAAGCCTTCGGCCTTGTCCAGGGTCAGGCCGCGCTCGTGCGCCGCGGCGACTATTGCCGCGGCCAAGGGATGCTCGCTGCCCTGGTCGAGGCTGGCGGCCAGGCGCAGCACCTCGTCTTCGCTGAAGCCGGGCGACGCGACCACGCGGTCGAAGCGCGGTTTGACTTCGGTGAGGGTGCCGGTCTTGTCGACGATCAGCGTATCGACCTTGCGAAAGTTCTCGATCGCCGCCGCGTCGCGGAACAGCACACCCTGTGTCGCGGCCTTGCCGGTGGCGACCATGATCGACATCGGCGTGGCCAGCCCCAGCGCGCAGGGGCAGGCGATGATCAACACCGCCACCGCATTGATCAGGCCATAGACCCAGCTCGGCTCGGGGCCGAAGACGCCCCAGGCGATCAACGTCAGCAGTGCGATGGCGACCACGCTGACGACGAAATACCCGGCCACGCGGTCGGCCATGCGCTGCATCGGCGCACGCGAGCGCTGCGCCTGCACGACCATCTGCACGATGCTGGCCAGCACCGTCTGGGCACCGACTTTCTCGGCCCGCATCACCAGCGCGCCATTGGTATTGAGCGTGGCGCCGATCAGCTTGTCGCCGGGGCGCTTCGTCACCGGCATCGGTTCGCCGGTGAGCATCGATTCGTCGACCGCGCTGCCGCCCTCGGCCACCACGCCATCAACCGGCACTTTCTCCCCGGGACGCACGCGCAGCGTGTCGCCGACGTGAACGTGGGTGAGCGGGATGTCCTCCTCCTTGCCGTCGGCGTTGATGCGGCGCGCCGTCTTGGGTGCCAGGCCCAGCAGCGACTTGATCGCGGCGGACGTTTGCGAACGCGCCTTGAGTTCGAGGATCTGCCCCACCAGCGTCAGCGAGATGATCACGGCCGCCGCCTCGAAGTAGACCGCGACTCGACCCATCGCCACAAATGACACCGGAAACAGGCCGGGTGCAATGGTGGCAACCACGCTGTATACAAACGCCGCCGACGTCCCAAGACCGATCAGCGTCCACATGTTCGGGCTTCGATTCGCCACCGACTGCACGGCGCGTTCGAGAAACGGCCATCCCGCCCACAGGAAGATGGGGAGCGTGAGCACCAGTTCGATCCAGCTCTGTGTCGCCATCGCGAACCATTGCACGCGATGGCCCACCATCGCGAGCAGCGTGACGATGATCGTCAGCGGCAACGTCCAGATGAAGCGGCGCTGGAAGTCGCGCAGTTCGGGATTCTCACCGTCGTCGAGCGTGGGCATCTCCGGCTCGAGCGCCATGCCGCAGATGGGGCATGCCCCCGGGCTGTCGCGGCGGATCTGTGGATGCATCGGACACGTGTAGACGGTGCCCGATCCCGCGCCGGCAACGGCAAGCTCGGCGGCTGCTGGTTTGGGCGCCACGTCAACGGCCGTGGCATCGGCAACGGCATACTTGCCCGGATCCGCAACGAATTTTGCCTGGCAACCTGCGCTGCAAAAATAGACCGGCCGGCCTTCGCTCTGCACAACATGCGCCGACTGAGCCGTGACTGCCATGCCGCACACCGGGTCCCTGAGCGCGGTCGCAGGTGTGGTGTTGCTTGTGCCCACGGCAGCCGGCGCGCCACCCGACTGGAAGTATGCAGCATGGTCATGATGGACACGCGCGGCACGCATCGGCGCGGTCGTTCGATCTTCGTTCATCGCGCACTCCGGCAAAGACTTTCACGCCAGCAAGCTTACTTCACGCCGGCCATCGTCGTATCAATGACCGTCGTGGAGGGGTGCCCGATGGAGATCCGGCGACGACAATGCCGGCAACGATTTCGACCGTCAGTCTATTTTTGTTTGGCCAGCCACTTGTCGAACTGCGCGATTTCCCTCTTCTGCGCCGCGATGATCTGCTTGGCCATGCGCTGCATCGCCGGTGAATTGCCGTGGGCGAGTTCCATTTCGGCCATGTCCAACGCTTGCTGGTGATGCACTTTCATCATCAGCGCAAAATCCTTGTCGATGTTGCCCGTCATGCGCATCTTGTCCATGCTATCCATGCCCGCCATCATGGATTTTTTCATGTCCGCGGAACCCATCGCGCCGCGCTGCATGGTGCCTGACGGCATCGTGGCAGACGGTGCTGCGGGCTTGGCGGTCTGGGCGTAAACGCTGGCTGGCGCGGCGATCACAGCAGCCCAGAGGGCGATGCGCAACGCGCGAACTCCAATGGCAGTCATGTGGTGCATGCTCGTGCTCCTTCGGCAGGGAATCGCCGGTTGCCGCCCCGGATAGGCCGGCGCGTACCGACATTCAGGTACCGATCATTGACGCCTTGACGGCGCATGTCAGTACGCCAGCGCACACAGCACGACGGCGCATGGTGGCGTGGCCGTCCACCAGTGCAGACGTCATGGCCGTACTGACAGGCTCGCAATGATCGGACAGGATCGCGGACGCTGGCCCGCAGCACACTCTGCAATCAATGACTTGAGGAGCCTGTGCATTCGGTGCAAGTCGGTAATGCGCCTGTAGGCACCACCAGCCGGGTTGTGCTCTAATTACGCATGCGCCGTACTTCCCGCCGCCTCGTTGCGATCATCACGCTGTTCGGACTGCTGGTCGTCCACGGCGCGGTGGCGGCGCACGCCTGTGCTCTGATGCAGTCGCCGGCGGGCGCGCTGGTGACCGCCGTCAGCCCCCGCGCGGTTGACGGCGACTGCACGGCTGATATGGACCAGGCCGACGCGGCGGTATGCCTGCACCACTGCAGTCAAGGTCATGACGCCAACAGCACCGGCAACGCGGCCGATGTGCCGGGCCCTGTCTTGATGGCATGCCTTACGGTGGCGGCCGCCCCCCCGCGGTTGACCTCGTCGCGTCGCGCCGCGACGCCCATCAACGCGCGCACCACGTCGCCACCGCCGCTGCTGCTGAGCCAACGGCTCCGAATCTAGCCCTACCTCCGCTGTCGACACGCACCCGTCGGGGACTGCGTGAGAATGCGTTTTGCCTGTCGGGCAACGGAGGGTATCGTGCACATCATCAGTTCTGCAGTCACGCTGCGCGCAGTATCGCGGCAGCGCAAGGCAACAGCCATCTGCGCGAGCCTGCTCGCGAGTCTGTTGGTCGCACCCATGGCCACCGCGCAGCAGCCGCTATCGCTGGCCGAAACGCTCAAGCTCGCCGAAGCGCGCTCCCCCCAATTGGCCAGCGCCGATTTCGCCGCCACGGCCGCGCGGGAACGGGCCATCGCCTCGAGCCAGCTGCCGGATCCCGTGTTGCGGCTCGGGCTCGACAACGTGCCGATCAACGGCCCCGATCAATTCAGCCTGACCGCCGATTTCATGACGATGCGGCGCATCGGCGTCATGCAGGAATTCACTGACGGCGAGCGGCGCAGCCTGCGCAAGTTGCGCGGCGACGTCGAGGCCGAGCGCGAACTGGCACGCCGTGAGGCGTCCCGTGCCACGCTGCGCCAGGAGGTGGCGCTGGCATGGCTGGACCAGTACTTTGCGCAACAAGTCGCCGGCCTCTGGCGCGCGCTGGTGCAGGATCTGCGCCTGCAGATAACGACACTTGAAGCAGGACTGGCGACGGGTCGCGCCAACGCCGCCGAGTTGCGCGCGGCAGAAGCGGTCGCGGTACAAACCGAAGACCAGATCGCCGCCGCGGAGCAGCAGGCGCGAAGCAGCGCGGTGATGCTGTCGCGCTGGCTGGGCGCGGACATGGCACGGCGCAGCGTGGGCCCGCTGCCCGACCTGACAATGATCGGCTACAACCCCGAGGAGACGGCGGCAATTGCCGCGCATCCGCTGCTGTCGGTACTGCGTCAGGACACGTTGCTGGCGGAAGCCGACCTGAAGCTCGCGACCCGCAGCAAGACGCCCGACTGGAGTCTCGAAGTCGCCTATCAGCAACGCGGCCCGGCGTTTTCGAACATGGTGTCGATCGGCGTGAACATTCCGTTGCCGCTGTTTGCCGGCGACCGGCAGGACCGCGGCATTGCCGCCAGCCAGGCGCAACTGGCACAGGCGGAAGCGCTCTTCCAGGATGCACTGGCCCAACATCAGGCGGAACTGCGCGTGACCTACGTGGAATGGCGCAGCCTGCAGCAGCGCGCGCAAACATTGCGCCGCGTGCTGCAGCCGCTGGCGGACGATCGGGTGACGCAAGCCCTGGCCAGTTACGCGGGGGGCGGCGGCAGCCTGGCGCAAGTGCTGGAAGCACGCCGCGCCACTGTCGATGCGCGCATGCAGGTGCTGCTGCTGGAGCGTGACGCGGCGCGGGCGTGGGCCCGCGTCAACTTTCAGGTCGGCCACGCCGCGGACCCCATGCGGGTGTCGGGAGCCCAACCATGAACAACAATGCGAAGTGGGCCACGGCGGTGGTGGTGGCCTTGCTGATCGGCGGCGGCCTCGGCTACTGGACGAGCATGCGGAGCCTGCCGGCGTCTGCGCCCACCGTAGCGACGGCGGGTATGGCTGGCGATGGCGCGGCAACGGCCAGGTCCGACAACTCCGGTGGCCGCAAGGTGCTGTACTGGCACGACCCGATGGTGCCCGGCCAGAAATTCGACAAGCCGGGCAAATCGCCGTTCATGGACATGCAACTGGTGCCCGTCTTTGCCGAGGACAACACGAGCGGCGGCGTGGCGGTGTCACCCGCGATGACCAGCAGTCTCGGCATTCGTACCGCACTGGTGCGCAAGTCCGCACTGAAGGCTTCCGTCGATGCCGTCGGCATCGTTGCTGAAAACGAGCGGGCAAGCGCCGTCGTGCAAGCGCGTACGGCGGGTTACATCGAGAAGCTGTACGCACGTGCCAATTTCGACTTCGTCGCCGCCGGTGCGCCAGTGGCTTTGATCTACGCACCCGAATGGGCCGGCGCACAGTCCGAATATCTGGCGTTGCGTCGTGCCAACGCCGATCCATCGCTGGTGCAGGCCGCGCGCCAGCGTCTGCGCCTGCTGTCGATTCCGGACAGCACGGTGGCAAGTGCGGAGCGCAACGACGCGCCGGAGGTGCGCTACACGCTGTCGGCGCCGCGCGGCGGCGTTGTCGCCGACCTTGCCGTACGCGATGGCGCAATGGTGACGCCCGGCATGACGTTGATGCGCATCGTGAGTCTTGGTGACGTCTGGGTCTATGCGGAATTGCCTGAAGCATTGGCCGCGAGCGTGAAGGTCGGTGCGGAGGCCGAGGTCCGCCTGCTGGCGTATCCCGAGCGGGTGTTGCGCGGTCGGGTATCGGCGCTGCTGCCGCAGGTCAATCCCACCAGCCGCACGCTGCGCGCCCGCATCGAATTGCCCAATCGCGATGGCGACCTGAAACCCGGCATGCAGGTCAACGTCGCGCTGTTGGCGCCGCGCGCGCAGGACGTACTGGTCGTGCCGCAGGAAGCCGTGATCGCCACCGGCAAGCGCAACGTGGTGATCGTGCGTGACGTCGATGGCCGCTTCCGGCCCGTCGAGGTGACGACGGGACGCAATCTGGGCGGCGATGTCGAGGTGCAGCAGGGCCTCCGCGAAGGCGAGGCGGTGGTGACGTCGGGGCAGTTCCTGCTCGATTCCGAAGCCAGCCTCAAGGCCACGCTGGCGCGCCTCGATTCCGGCACCGGCACCGGCACCGGCGCAACGCCGCCGACCGCAGCCATGACCACGGGCTATCGCGGAACGGCGAAGATCGAAGCGATCAGCAACGACGAAATCACGCTGTCGCACGGCCCCATCCCCGCATTGAAGTGGCCCGCGATGACGATGGGGTTCAAACCACCCGCGGGTGGCCTGCCCAAGGGACTCAAGGCCGGTGATGCGATCGACTTCGAGTTCGCCAGGACGCCGCAGGGGGACTATGCGCTGACAGCGATCGCGCCGTCACCGCGAGGCGGGGCCAAGCCGTGATCGCGCGCCTCATCCGCTGGTCGCTGGACAATCGCGTGCTGGTGCTGCTGGCCGCTGCGGGGCTGGGCGCGTGGGGATTGTGGGCCGTGGCCCGGGCGCCGCTGGACGCGCTCCCCGACCTGTCGGACGTGCAGGTGATCCTGCGCGTGCAGTATCCCGGCCAGGCGCCCCAGATCATCGAGGACCAGGTCACCTACCCGTTGACCACGACCATGCTGTCGGTGCCGGGGGCCAAGGTGGTCCGCGGCTTCTCGTTCTTCGGCGAGGCCTTCGTCTATGTGCTGTTCGACGATGGCACGGATCCCTACTGGGCACGCACGCGCGTACTCGAATATCTGAACCAGGTGCAGGCGCGTCTGCCCGCGGGAGCCAAGGTCTCCCTCGGGCCTGATGCCACCGGCGTGGGCTGGATCTACGAATATGCGCTGGTCGACCGCACCGGCAAGCTGGACATCTCTGAACTGCGCGCGCTGCAGGACTGGTTTCTCAAGTACGAACTGAAGGCGATCCCCGATGTGGCCGAAGTGGCGAGCATCGGCGGCATGGTGCGGCAGTTCCAGGTGGTCGTCGACCCCGCCAAACTGGTGGCATTCAGTCTGCCCCTCACGCAGGTCACCGCCGCGCTGCAGCGATCGAATCGCGAGGCGGGCGGGTCGGTGCTCGAACTGGGCGAGGCCGAGTACATGGTCCGCGTGCGCGGCTACCTGCGCACGCTCGATGACATCCGCAGGATTGCCGTGCGCACCAACGAGGCGGGCACTCCCGTATTGCTGGGCGATATTGCACGGGTGCAATTGGGTCCGGAAATGCGGCGCGGCATTGCCGAGCTCAATGGCGAAGGCGAAGTGGTCGGCGGCGTGGTCGTCTTGCGTTCGGGCAAGAATGCGCTCGCGGCCATCCGCGCCGTGCAGATGCGCCTGGGCGAACTGAAGCCAGGGTTGCCCCCCGGGGTGGAAGTCATCACCACTTACGATCGTTCGCAGCTGATCGAACGTGCAGTGCTCAACCTGCGCGACAAGCTGGTCGAGGAATTCGTCGTCGTGGCGCTGGTGTGCATGGTGTTCCTGCTCCACTTTCGCTCGGCACTGGTCGTGATGATCTCGCTGCCATTGGGCGTGCTGATCTCGTTCATCGTCATGCACTATCAAGGCGTCAACGCCAACATCATGTCACTGGGTGGCATTGCCATCGCCATCGGCGCGATGGTGGACGCCGCCATCGTGATGATCGAAAACGCGCACAAGCACCTTGAAGCGGCACAGCACGCGGCGCCGGACGGCCGCCTGACCGACGCACAACGCTGGGAAATTGTCACCCGCGCGTCGGTGGAAGTGGGTCCGGCGTTGTTCTTGTCGCTGCTGATCATCACGATCTCATTCCTGCCGGTTTTCACGCTGGAAGCGCAGGAAGGTCGCCTGTTTGCGCCGCTGGCCTTCACCAAGACCTATGCAATGGCGGCATCGGCCGGATTGGCCGTGACACTGGTCCCGGTACTGATGGGCTATCTGATCCGCGGCAAAATTCCCGCCGAAACGCGCAATCCACTGAACCGGTGGCTGATCGCGCTGTACGAACCGGCGCTGCATGCCGTGTTGCGCTTTCCCAAGCTGACCATCGCCGTCGCCGTGGCGGTGGTGGCGGCAACCTTGTGGCCGCTCGCCCAATTGGGGGGTGAATTCATGCCGCCGCTGGACGAGGGCGACCTGCTCTACATGCCCACGGCCCTGCCCGGTCTATCGGCCGGCAAGGCAGGTGAATTGCTGCAGCAGACCGATCGCCTGATCAGGACGATACCCGAAGTGGCCAGCGTTTTCGGCAAAGCCGGCCGCGCCGATACCGCCACCGACCCGGCACCGATGGAAATGTTCGAGACCACCATTCAATTCAAGCCCCGCGACCAGTGGCGGCCCGGCATGACGCCGGACCGATTGGTCGACGAACTCGATCGCGTCGTGCGCGTGCCGGGACTCTCCAATATCTGGGTGCCGCCCATCCGCAATCGCATCGACATGCTGGCCACGGGCATCAAGAGTCCCGTCGGTATCAAGGTTGCGGGACCCGACCTGGCGCGCATCGATGAACTTACCGTGCGCATAGCCGATGTCGTGCGCAACGTGCCCGGCGTCACGTCGGCACTGGCCGAGCGCCTGACGGGCGGACGCTACATCGATATCGACATCGACCGCCAAGCCATCGCACGCTACGGACTGGCCATCGAAGATGTGCAGGCGTTCGTCAGCACCGCCGTCGGCGGCGACAATATCGGCGAAATTGTCGCGGGCCGCCAGCGCTTTCCACTGAACCTGCGCTTTCCGCGGGAGATCCGCGATTCGCTCGAGGCGTTGCGCGACCTACCCGTTGTGACCGAGCGTGGCGCCCGCCCGCGGCTGGGCGATCTGGCCAAAATTCAACTGGTCGACGGACCGCCGATGTTACGCAGCGAGAACGCGCGGCTGGCCGGCTGGATCTATGTCGACCTGCGCGGGCGCGACCTGCGTTCGGCCGTGTCGGACATGCAGGCCGCCGTCGGTCGCGACGTGCCGATGGCCGCCGGCTATTCCATTTCCTGGTCCGGGCAGTTCGAATACCTCGAGCGCGCCACGCAGCGGCTCAAGACCGTGGTGCCGATCACGCTGTTTCTCATCGTCATCCTGTTGTACCTGACGTTTCGCAACATGGCCGAGTCCCTGCTGCTGATGGCGACGGTGCCGTTCGCGTTGCTCGGCGGCGTATGGCTTATCTGGGCCCTTGGGCACGCGATTTCCGTCGCAACGGCCATCGGCTTCATCGCGCTCGCTGGCGTGGCGGCGGAATTCGGCGTGGTCATGCTCATTTACCTGCGCGCCGCGTGGCAACGGCGGCTGGCTGCCGGCGAACCTGCAACCGCCGCAACGCTGGAGGCGGCGATTCACGAGGGTGCGGTATTGCGGGTCCGACCGAAGGCGATGACTGTCGCGGTGATCCTGGCGGGCTTGCTGCCGATCATGTTCGGATCCGGCACCGGCGCCGAGGTGATGCAACGCATCGCCGCGCCGATGGTCGGCGGGATGATCACCGCGCCGCTGCTGTCGATGCTGGTGATTCCTGCGGCGTGGCTGCTGATGCGGCGGCCGCGACACCGGCGCATGCGCCAGCCACTGCCGCGGGAAAGCGCCGCTGACGCATCGTGACACCCCGGGGCCGGTGGCCCCGCAGTTGCCTCGACACACGCGGACACCGCGCGGCTGTCAACAGACTTTCACATTGTCCCGGTAGCGTCCCGGACTGCACCGCCAACGAATGCTCGTCGTCAGGGACAGCGATCCATCGCCAGTGTTTGCACGCGATCTGCGTTGTGCGGCATTCCAACCGTTCCAGGATGCCTATCCGATGCCTTCGATACCCGACCTCGCCCGCCGCCGCGCCATGCAGTTCATCGCCGGTGCCCCGCTGTTGCCTTTGGCCACTTCGCCATTGTTGGTCGCACTGGCGGCCTGCGGCACCGATTCGATCACGCCGGAAGCGACGCTCACGTCGACGAGCTTCAGCGGCATGGCCGCCCCCACGCTGGCCCACGCCGCCGAGATGGCCACGACGTCGGTGGCATCGGGCATGGTCGCGAAGTACAGCAACGGCACCGCGCAAGTCTACAAGTTGAGTTACCAGCCGTTCTTCATGACCGGCGCAATGGTGCCAGACGGTAAAGGTGGCACGATGGTGGCCGGTGGTTACTACAACCTGGCGAACCTACCCATCGTCGACACCACGGATGCGAACCGCCGCCAATTCTTCTCCGATGCGCCGGACGGCCTGTCGCTGCTGAAACTCGCGAACCCGACGGTGGCCGGCGTCAAGGGCAACACCGTGTTCGCCGTGGTGCAGTTCGAATACACGACGCGCAACGTCGGCGGCGCATCGATGTATGGGCTGCTGCCGTCGCCGATCGCCGTCCTCACGCTCGACCAGGACAAGACCACCGGCAGGTTGACGCTGGTGAAGTATCACAACGTGGATACCAGCAGCGTGAACGGCTT
>JANMCS010000296.1:0-15044 GCA_031361405.1 Betaproteobacteria bacterium | reverse complement strand
CCGCGCGAGAAATTCGAAATCGATCGAGCCCTCGGTCAGCAGCACGTGGACAATGGCCAGCGCCAGCAGCCCGTCGGTGCCGGGTCGGATCGGAATCCAGTCGTCGGCGATCGCGGAATAGCCGGTGCGGATGGGGTTGATCGACACGAACTTGGCGCCGCGGCGTTTCAGCTTGTCAAGGCCGATCTTGATCGGATTTGACGAGTGATCCTCGGCCACGCCCCACATCACGAAGTACTTCGCCCGGTCCCAATCCGGCGCGCCAAATTCCCAGAACGAATAGCCGATGGAGTAGAGCCCCGCCGCGGCCATGTTGACGGAGCAGAAGCCGCCGTGCGCCGCCCAGTTGGGCGTGCCGAACTGCTGCGCCCACAACCCGGTGAGCGCCTGCATCTGGTCGCGACCCGTGAAGAAGGCGAGGCGCTTCGGATCGGTGGCGCGGATGTGCGCGAGGCGTGCCTCGACGATGGCCAGCGCCTCGTCCCATTCGATCTCGTCGAATTCGTTGGCGCCGCGCTCGCTGCCTTCGCGCCGTTTCAGCGGCTTGCGCAATTTGGCCGGCGACTGCTGCTTCATGATGCCCGCGGAGCCCTTGGCGCACAGCACGCCCTGATTCACCGGGTGTTCGCGCGTGCCCTGGATGAATCGCAACGCGCCATCCTGCGTGGTCACCTTGATGCCGCAACGGCACGCGCACATGTAGCAGGTGCTGTAGTGCGTCTCCTGGCGCGCATGGTCCTCGCGCGGCAGTGGTCGGTCCGTTGGAATCAGCATGTCCGGCAAGTTATCACGCCACGGAATCGAGCAGGCGGCGCCGTTGCACTTTGCCGGATGGCCCCTTCGGCAATTCGTCCACGAACCGCAATTCCTTCGGCGACTTGTATTGGCCGAGCGTGCGCAGGCAATGGGCGCGCAGGTCGGCCTCGGAGCACGTCACGCCCGACTTCAGCACCACGCACGCCAGGATTTCCTGCCCGTATGCCGCATCGGGAATGCCCACGGCAGCGGCTTCGAGCACCGCGGGATGCGCGAGCAGCGCCTCGTCGATCTCGCGCGGCGCGATGTTCTCGCCGCCCTTGATGATCAGCTCCTTCAGGCGTCCTGTGACGAAGTAAAACCCGTCTGCGTCGCGGTAGCCCAGGTCGCCGGTGGCAAGCCAGCCGTCGGCATCGAGCGCCTGCGCAGTGAGCTCCGGCGCGTGGAAGTAGCCTTGCATCACCGGCTCGCCGCGCAGGCAGATTTCACCGGATTGCCCGGCCGGCAGTTCGCGCCCGTCCGGCGCGACCACGCGCGCCTGCACCGCCAGCGGCCGGCCCGGCGAGCCGATCCTGCGCGCGGCGGGATCGAGCGGATTGGTGAAGGCCACGCTGGCCGTTTCGGTGAGACCCATCGCCTCGATGATCGAGACGCCGAAGCGTTGCTCGAATGCGCGATGCTGCTCGGGCGGCAGTGGCGCGGACGCCGAGCGGGCAAACCGGACGCCGCGACAGGCCTCGCGTTGCGCCGGCGTGAGCTCGGGACCGTTGCACAGGAACGCGATCATCGTCGGCACCAGGTTCAACCACGTCGGGTGATAACGCTCGACCAGCGGCCACCAGCCGGAGACCGAGAAGCGCCGCGGCAGCACGATGCTGCCACCGGACACCAGCGGCGCCAGCGTGGCGATGCATTGCCCGTTGATGTGATAAAGCGGGAGCGCCGACAGCACGCGATCGGCGGGGGTGAGCGCCTGCGCCGCGGCCACCTCGCGGCCGGAGGCAAGCAGGTTGCGATGCGTCAGCAGCACGCCCTTGGGCAAACCCGTGGTTCCCGAGGTGTACATCAGCAGCGCCGACGCGCTCGCGGCGACCGTAACCAAAGGCGCCTCGATCGTGGCTTCCGGCAGCACGTGGTCCGGCTGGGTCACGCGGACCGCCACGTGCGGCGCCGCTTCTGCCGCCAATGCCGTCAATCGCGCCACATGCTCGGGCGCGGCAAACACGATGCGCGTGCGCGAATGCGCAAGGACATGCTCGAGTTGCGCATCCTGCGCCAGCAGGTTGATCGGCGAGACGATGTAGCCGCCATGCATGGCGCCAAGAAATACCTCGACCGCCGCGCCGCCATTGGGCAGCATCGTCGACACGACATCGCCCGGCGCGATGCCCGCCTGCGCGAGCTCGCCCGCCAGTTGCAGCGCGGTGTGCCGCAGGTCCGCATAGGTCGTGATGGCGCCGGTCTCCGAATGCACCAGCAGTGGTGCAGCGGGCCGCGTTGCCGCCTGCTGCTCGATGACGGCGCGCAGCGTCGGCGGCAACGCGCTTTCAACCATGGCCGGGCTGCCCCACGAACTTCCGGTGGAACGTGCCGAACAATTCGTCCTCGGTGGGTTCGCGCACGCGCGCCGCCGCCAGCGGCACGACGACGCGGGTGATGTTGAGGAGGTGCTTGTAATTGAAATTGTCGGAGATGCTGTTGCCGCCCCATGAGCCGCAGCCCATCGACAGCGAGAAGGGCAGCGCGTTGTCGTAGCTGCCCCCGGTGGCAAAGCAATGGGCCTGGTTGACGATCACGCGGCACACCGGCAGCGTCTCGCCCAACGGTATCCCGCGCTCGGGTACGGCGGTCTGCAGGCCCACCGAATGGCCGGCGCCGTCATAGCGCAGGATGCGTTCGGTGAGCGCCACCGCCGCGGCAAAATCGCTGACGCGATAGACGGCGAGCACCGGCGACAATTTCTCACCGGAAAACGGATGGACCGCGCCCACCCCGGACTCCGCCACCATCAGGAAGCGCGCCGCCTGCAGGGCGGGACGCGTAAGGCCCGCGATGCGCGCAATCTCGGCGGCCGGCTTCGCGATCACCGCCGGCGCCAGCTTGCCGCCGGGGAACATCGCGCGTTGCAGTTGCACGGTTTCCTCCGGCGTCAGCAGCGCGCCGCCTTGTGCCGTCAGCGCCCAGATCAGCTCGTCATGCACATCGGCATGCACGACGAGGCTGTTTTCGGACGAGCAACTCGTCGCGTTGTCGAAGGTCTTGGAGCGCGCGATGCGATCCGCCGCCGCAACGATATCCGCTGTCTCGTCGACGATCACCACCACGTTGCCGGCGCCCACGCCCAGCGCGGGCCGGCCGCTGCTGTAGGCGGCGTGCACGTTGTTGCGCGAACCGGTGGCCAGCACCACGTCGACCTGCCGCATCAGCTCCCGCGTCATGCCGCGCGACACTGGCGGCGGCAACTGCTGGACCAGGTCGCGGGGCGCACCCACGCGGTCCAGCTCCGCGTGCACAAATTCGAGCAGCAGCGTCAACGTCGACTGGCCCTTGGGCGACGGCGCCAGGATGATCGCGTTGCGCCCCTTCAACGCGTTGATGATGTTGTTGGCGGGCGTGGCGCCCGGGTTGGTGGACGGCGTGATCGCGGCGACCACGCCGACCGGGCGCGCGATCTCGACCAGCCCGCGCTCCGGGTCGCGGTGTATCACGCCGACCGATCGCGCGCCCTGCAGGTCGCGCAGCAGGCCCATCGTCTTGCGGCGGTTCTTGGCGATCTTGTCCGCGACGTTGCCAAGTCCGGTGGCGCTGACCGCCAGCTCCGCCAGCGCGCGATTACGTTCGGGCGCAACGATCGCCCACGCCGCGGCGGTGACCGCATCGTCGACCGCTTCCTGCGTCCACTGCTCAAATTCATGCTGCGCCGCGCGAGCGCGGGCCATCAGTGCCGTGACGACTTCGGCATCGTCGGTCGCGGCAGCAGCAGCGGCGTTCGCGGTCATCTCGATGGTGTCACTCCGGCTTGATGTTGGCGGCACGGATCACGTAGTCCCACTTCGCCAGCTCGTCGCGGATGACGCGGTCGAATTCGGCGGGCGTGACGTCGACAGCTTCCGCGCCCTGCAGCAGCAATTTTTCGCGGATCTGCGGATTCTGCAGCGCCTGCGCAAACGCGGCCTGCAGTTTCGCCAGCGCCGCGGGCGGCGTCTTCGCCGGCGCGAGCGCGCCATACCACGAGTCGACCACGAAATCGGGAACGCCGGATTCCAGGATGGTTGGCACCTCGGGTGCCGCCACGCTGCGCCTGGCGCTGGTGACGGCGATGGCTTTCAGGCGTCCCGACTTTACATGCTGCCACGCGGCAGGCATCGAGACGAACAGCATCTGCACCTGGCCGCCGATTGTGTCCGTCACCGCGGGACCGCCGCCCTTGTACGGCACGTGCACGATGTCGACGCCGGTCTTCAGCTTGAACAATTCGCCGGCGATGTGGCCGGGCGAGCCGGTGCCCACCGACGCGTAGTTGAGTTTGCCAGGGCGCGCCTTGGCCAGCGCGATCAGTTCCTGCACGGTGTTGGCGGGCACGCTGGGATGCACGACGAGGATCTGCGGAATCATCGCCGAGAGGCTGATCGGCACGAAGTCCTTCTCGACATCAAATGGCAGTTTCGGATAGAGCTTGGGATTGATCGTGTGCGACGACAGCGTGAAGAGGATGTTGTAGCCATCGGCCGGCGCCTTCGCGGCAATGTCGGTGCCCACGTTGCCCGCGGCGCCGCCCTTGTTGTCGATGATGATTGGCTGGCCCAGTGCCGTGGACAACGGCTCGTTGAGGATGCGGCCGACCACGTCGGTGCCCCCGCCCGGCGGATAGGGGATGATCATCCTGATCGGCTTGTTCGGATAATCCTGCGCGCCCGCACCCGCCGCCAGCAGTCCCAGCAGCATGCCCACCATCCATGACCCTGCTTGTCGCCGTGCCATCGCGTGTTTCCCCTCAACGTGGATCAGGTGGGACCCCAGCGGACACGCAGCGCTGCCGCGCGTCCGTCATGCCGCGTCAGCGCGCCACGGTCGACTGGTACTTGGCCAGGTGCCGCACCGGCAGCGACAACGCATCGCGCCGGAACGGGTCGCCCAGTTCGGCCGTGACCATCATCTCGAGGACGGTGGTCTTGCCGTCCTTCTGCGCCGCGCATGCGGCCTTGAGCGCCGCGCCAACGTCGCCGATCTTCTCGATGCGATGACCTTCGGCACCCATCGCGCGCGCCACGGCAGCCCACGACGGTTGCTTGTCGAGATTCACGCCGATGAAGCGGTTTTCATAGAAGTCGACGTGGTTCTTCTTCTCCGCGCCCCACTGCCCGTTGTTGAAGACGATGGCCGTGACGGGAATGTTCTCGCGCACGCAGGTCTGCAGTTCGCCGAAGCTCATGCCCCACGCGCCGTCGCCAACGTAGGCGATGGCCGGACGCTCGGGCGCTGCCACCTTGGCGCCGATGATCGTGGGGAACGCGTAACCGCAATTGCCGAAGCTCATCGCGGCAAACATCGAGCGCGGCTGGTCAAAGCGCAGGTAGCTGTTGGACACCGAGCAGATGTTGCCGATGTCGGTGGACACCATCGCCCCGGCCGGCATCGCGCGCTCGAGTTCGCGCAGCATCTGCCGCGGATGCATCAGCGACGTGTTCTTCGCAATCTCGAGCGACCACGTGTCCTTTTCGTGCGCCCACCCGTCGAGTTCGCTTTCCCAGGATTTTTTCTCGGCCTGCACGTCGGCCAGGCGCTGTGCCTGGTTGCCGTGACAGGCCAGCGGCTTGCCGGTCAGTCGTGCGACCAGCGCGCGCGCCGCCGCACCGGCGTCGCCGCAGATGCCCACGGAGATCTGCTTGACGAGGCCCAGCATCTTCGCGTCGGCGTCGATCTGGATCACCTTGGCCGACTTCGGCCAGTAGTCGATGCCGTGCTGTGGCAATGTACCGAACGGGCCGAGGCGCGTGCCCAGCGCGAGTACGACATCGGCCTTGGCGATGAGCTTCATCGCCGCCTTGGAGCCTTGATAGCCCAGCGGTCCCACCCACAGCGGATGCCGCGCGGGAAACGAATCGTTGTGCAGGTAGCTGCACGCGACCGGTGCCTGCAGCAATTCGGCCAGCGCGATCGCATCCGTTTGCGAGCCGCCCATCACGATGCCGCCACCGGCCAGGATCACCGGGAACTTGGCCGCTGCAAGCAACGCCGCGGCTTCGTCGAGGCTTTGCTCGCCACCGGCGCCGCGCTCGATGTTGATCGGACGCGGGATCTCGCATTCGACATCGCCGTAGAAAAAGTCGCGCGGGATGTTGAGTTGCGTCGGCCCCATCTCGAGCAACGCGCGATCAAACGCGCGCCCCGTCAACTCGGCCATCCGCGCGCGGTTGTTCACGTGCGCCTGGAACTTGGTGATCTTCGAGAAGATCGGCAGCTGGTCGGTTTCCTGGAAGCCGCCCAGGCCAAGCGTCATCGAACCGGTTTCCGGCGTGATGCAGACGACCGGAGAGTGCGCCCAATAGGCAGCGGCCACCGACGTCACGAAATTGGTGATGCCGGGACCGTTCTGCGCAATGCACACACCCGGCTTGCCGGACACACGCGAGAAACCGTCGGCCATGTGCCCGCCGCCCTGCTCGTGTGCCACCGAGATGAAGCGGATGCCGGCCAATGGAAACAGGTCCAGTGCATCCATGTATGCCGAGCCGACAATGCCGAAGACGTTCTTCACGCCATGCGCCACCAGCGTTTCGACAAAGGCTTCCGACGCGGTCATGCGCTGCTTGCCGATCACGGCTTGCGGCAACTCAACGGGTTTGTTCATGGCAAATGCTCCTGATGGCGGCCTACACGGTCCGACCGTGAAGTGTTCCACAACCGCCCGCCTGATTCAAGGCGTATATTCAAAATATGGTTTGAAATATTTCATTTTTCGATATATTGTAAATACATGGCCACCAAACTCGATCGAACCCCGCCGCTCTTGCGCGCCTTTGCGCTGCTGGAGCACGTGGTGCATGCGGACGGCGCGGTGTCGCTGCTCGAATTGACCGAAATGGCGGGCCTGCCCAAGCCCACCGTCTATCGCATTCTGAATGTGCTGGAGGGCGCCGGGCTGCTGCAGCGCGAACCGGAAGGCCGGCGAGTCACTGCAGGGCCGCGGCTCACCCGCTTTGCGTTCGATGCACTGTTGAGCGAGTCGGTGCGCGCCCCGCGCCACGCAATCCTCAAGCGCCTGGCCGACGATGTCGGCGAGACGGTGAACCTGACGATGCTCGATCGCGGCGAAGTCGTGTATCTCGACCGCGTCGAGACGGCGTGGCCGTTGCGGATGACGCTGGTGCCGGGATCGCGGGTGCCCTTGCATTGCACGGCCAGCGGCAAGCTGTTGCTGGCGATGCTCACGCCGGTACGGCGCAAACGGGTGATCGCGGAACTCACGCTCGCGCGCTTCACCGACAACACCATCGTCGATGCGCGGCGACTCGCCGTCGAACTGGCCGCGATCCGCAAGGCGCGGCTGGCCACCGACAACGAGGAGTACCTCGCCGGGTTGGTGTGCGTGGCCGTGCCGGTCACGGCGGCGGGACGCATCGTCGCGTGCGTCGCCGTGCATGCGCCGGTCGCGCGGATGTCGCTGGACCAGGCGCTGGCGCATTTGCCGGCGCTGCGCGTGGCTGCTGCCGCGCTCGGGACATCCTTCGACACGTAAAGCGCGAATGCCGTTGCTCTCCGTATGCCACCTCGAGGGCGATTTCGTTTGACGCGTGAAGCGCGAATGACTTTGCATTTGGAGGCGAGGCTTCAGCCTCGCTAGGATGGCGCAGCAATGAACCAGCGAGGCTGAAGCCTCGCCTACGGGCACTATTGGCCTATACCCGCCGCCGCATCCGCCAGCACCATGTCGCTGGCCTTTTCCGCAATCATCACCACCGGCGCGTTGGTGTTGCCCGACATGAGGGTGGGCATGATCGAGCAATCCACCACCCGCAGGCCGGTCACGCCATGCACGCGCAAGCGCTCGTCGACGACGGCGAGCAGATCGCTGGCGGGACCCATCTTGCAGGTGCCGGATGGGTGAAAGATCGTGGCACCGTATTCGCGCGCGAAATGCAGGATCGCGTCGTCGGTCTGCACGGCCGGGCCCGGCCGCAGTTCTTCCGCGACGTAGGGCGCCACCGCGGCGGTGGCGGCCAGCGTGCGGGCATACCGGATGGCGGCAATCGCGCACGCGCGATCCTCGGGCGTGGACAGGTAGTGCGGCTGCATCGCCGGCGCCGCCAGCGGATCGGCCGACGTGATGCGCACGAAGCCACGCGAGCCCGGCCGCAACTGACACACGCTGAACGTGAAGCCGGGAAACGGATGCGGCTTGGCGCCGGCCATGTCGGCCGACAGCGTCGCGAAATGGAACTGGATATCCGGCGTGGCGGCCCCAGGCATCACGCGCGTGAACAGGCCGCCCTGATTGATGCCCACGGCCAGCGGGCCACGCCGTGCGAATACCCATTTCATGCCGATCAGCAGCGAGCGCCACCACGAGTTGAGATCGTCGTTGGTGGTGATCGGCTTGGTGCAACGAAACAGCAGCCGCAATTGCAGGTGATCCTGCAGGTTTTCGCCCACGCCCGGCCGCTCGCACACCAACGGGATCGAGAATTGCCGCAGCAACGCGGCCGGTCCGACGCCGGACAATTGCAGCAACTGCGGACTTTGCAGCGCCCCCGCGGCAAGAATCACTTCGCGGGTTGCTCGCACGGTGTGCAGCGCCCCACCCTGCCGGTATTCAACGCCAACCGCGCGGGTGCCCTCGAACAGCACCCGCGTGGCCTGCGCATCCGTGCGCACGTCGAGGTTCGCGCGCTTGCGCGCCGGCCGCAGGTAGCCCACCGCAGTGCTGCAACGCAGACCGTTGCGCGTGAAGAGCTGGAAATAGCCCACACCTTCCTGCGCGCCGCCGTTGAAGTCGTCGGTGCGCGGCACGCCGAGTTGCTGCGCGCCGTCGATGATCGCCTCGATCAGTTCGTGGCGTTCGCCGATGTCCGAGCATGCCATCGGGCCATCCGCGCCATGCGTCGCGCTGGCGCCACGCTGGTTGCCTTCGCTGCGGATGAAATACGGCAGCACGTCGTGCCAGCTCCACCCGGTGTTGCCCGCCGCGGCCCACGCGTCGTAATCCTCCGGTTGCCCGCGCACGTAGATCAGGCCGTTGATCGACGACGATCCGCCCAGCACGCGGCCGCGCGGCCAGTAGATGCTGCGGTTGAGCATTCCCGGGTCGGGCTCGGTGTGGAAGCCCCAGTTGTAGATGGGGTGGAACATCGTCTTGCCGTAGCCGATGGGGATGTGGATCCACAGATAGCGATCCGGTGGTCCCGCCTCCAGCATCAGCACGCGATGGCGGCCATCGGCCGAGAGGCGATTGGCCAGCACGCACCCGGCGGTGCCGCCCCCGACGATGGCGTAATCGAACTCGGCTGCAGTCGACGTCGACGACCGCATCATGCGAGCACGGTCGCGGGATCGACGTACGCATAGCCCAGCACCTCGGCCACCGGCCGGCACGTGACCTTGCCCAGCGCGACGTTGAGGCCGTCGCGCAGGTGCGCGTCGTCGCGCAAGGCCTGCTGCCAGCCCTTGTCGGCCAGCGCCAGCCCGAACGGCAACGTCGCATTGTTCAGCGCGAACGTCGACGTGCGCGGCACGCCGCCGGGCATGTTGGCCACGCAGTAGTGCACGACACCATCGACGACGTACGTGGGATCGGCGTGCGTGGTCGCATGCGACGTCTCGAAGCACCCGCCCTGGTCGATCGCCACGTCGACCACCACCGATCCTGGTTGCATGCGGCGGATCATGTCGGCGCTGACCAGCTTGGGGGCCGACGCGCCTGGCACCAGCACCCCGCCGATGACCAGATCGGCGCGCGTGACGTGGCGTTCGAGCGCATCGCGATTGGAAAACTCGGTCTTCAGCGCCGCGCCGAACTGGCGCCACAGGCCGCGCATCGCCTCCGGGCTGCGGTCGAGCACCGTGACATCGGCGCCCATGCCCAGCGCCATCATCGCGGCATGGCTGCCGACCACGCCGCCGCCCAGGATCACGACGCGCGCCGGGGCCACGCCGGGCACGCCGCCCAGAAGGATGCCCTTGCCGCCATGCGGCTTTTCCAGGAAATAAGCGCCGGCCTGCACGGCCATGCGGCCGGCCACTTCCGACATCGGTGCCAGCAACGGCAGGCCGCCGGTGGCGGACGTGACCGTCTCGTAGGCGATGCACACCGCGCCACTGTCCACCAGTGCGCGCGTCTGCTCGGGGTCGGGCGCCAAATGCAGGTAGGTGAAGAGGATCTGTCCCGGGCGCAGCCGCCGGCACTCCACGGCCTGCGGCTCCTTCACCTTGACGATCATGTGAGAGCCGGCAAATACGGCTTCGGCATCCGCCGCGATCCGCGCCCCGGCCGCGGCGTAGGCATCGTCGCCCATGCCGATCCCGGCCCCGGCATCGTGTTCCACCAACACCTCGTGACCGTGCGCCACGAACTCGTGCACGGACGCCGGGGTGAGGCCGACGCGATTCTCGAGGACCTTGATTTCCTTCGGGACGCCTATACGCATGGTGCCACTCCGTGGGGATGCCGCAAGCGCGGGGTTGGCACGGGGCAAGTCGCCGTTCGCGCCACAGCCGCCATTGTGGCGCATGCGCAAGCCTCGAAATCGGCTGCGCTTGAGCGTACACTTTATCCTTTCATCGCATCCATCGCCGCCCCCCTCCCGGAGACCACCATGGGCCACGCCGAACTCACACTGCAGGATCAGGCCGCCGCACGCCAGATTTCACTCGACGAATTGTGGATGCCGTTCACGTCCAACCGCGAGTTCAAGCATGACCCCAAGATGGTGGTGCGCGCCGAAGGAATGTTCTACTGGAACGATCACGGCGACCAGCTGATCGATGCCGCGTCGGGGCTTTTCTGCTGCGCCGCCGGCCACGGGCGCAAGGAAATCGCCGATGCGGTCGGCGCCCAATTGCGCCAGCTCGACTTCATCGCACCGTTCACGCGCGGCCATCCCAAGCAGTTCGAGCTGGCCACGCGCATCGCCGAGCTGACGCCGGGCGACCTCAATCGCATCTTCTTCGTCAATTCGGGATCCGAAGCCGTCGACACCGCGATGAAGGTCGCGCTGGCCTATCACCAGGCGCGCGGCCAGGGCGGCCGCACCATGTTCATCTCGCGCGAGCGGGCCTACCACGGCGTCAATTTCGGTGGCGTCTCGCTGTCCGGCATGGTCAACAACCGCCGCAAGTTCGGCCCCACGCTGCCGGGCATCGCGCACATGCGGCACACGCATCTGCCGCAGAACCTGTTCACCCGCGGCCAGGGCGAGCACGGGGTCGAGCTCGCGGAAGACCTGCAGCGCTTCGTCTCGCTGTACGGTGCCGAGAATATTGCGGCGTGCTTCGTCGAGCCCATCGCCGGTTCCACCGGCTGTCTCGTGCCCCCCAAGGGCTATCTCAACCGCCTGCGCGAAATCTGCGACCAGCACGGGATCCTGCTGGTGTTCGACGAAGTGATCACCGGCGTGGGCCGCACCGGGCAGCCGTTCGCGGCGCAGAGCTTCGGCGTCACCCCCGACATCATCACGATGGCCAAGGCCATCACCAATGGCGCGCAGCCAATGGGCGCGGTTGCAATCTCCGAGCGCATCCACGACACGGTCATGGGCGCGGCTGCCGAGGGCGGCATCGAATTCTTCCACGGCTACACCTACTCCGGGCACCCGGCGTCGTGCGCCGCCGGCATCGCCACGCTCGACATCTACAAGAACGAGGATCTCTTCGCCCGCGGTCGCGCGCTGTCGCCCTATTTCCTCGATGCTATCTTCGGCCTGAAGGATTTGCCGGTGGTCGCCGACATCCGCGGCTTCGGGATGATGGCCGCCATCGACGTGCACGCCGATGGCGCGCCGGGCAAGCGCGGCCACCTGCTGCAGAAGAAGCTCTTCGACAACGGCCTGCATTTGAAGACCACCGGCGACTGCGCAATCCTGGCGCCGCCGCTGATTGCCGAGCGCAGCCATATCGATATGATCGCGGACATCCTGCGCAAGACGTTGACGTCGCTGTAGAGTCAGCTCACTTTCATCAGCACCACGACATCGAACCCGGAGATCAGCATGCACAAGCAATGGAGCAAATGGTTGGCAGGCGCGGCACTCGCGGTCCTCGCGGCCATGCCCGCCTGGGCGCAGAAGTCGGTCACGTTCGCCTACCAGGACATGGTCATCCCCTTCCGCTGGGTGCAGGCACAGGGCGAGCTTGAAAAGGCCACCGGATACAAGATCAACTGGCGGCAATTCGGCGGAGGCGGCGATGTCATTCGCGCGATGGCGTCGGGTGACGTGCAGATCGGCGAAGCCGGCAGCTCGCCGATCGCCGCGGCCATCAGCCAGGGCCTCGATATCGAGATCTTCTACATTCTCGAGGACATCGGCGCCGCCGAGGCGCTGGTCGTTCGCGACGGCTCGGGCATCACCAAGATGGCCGACCTGAAGGGCAAGAAAATTGCCACGCCGTTCGTGTCCACCAGCCACTTCCATCTCCTCTATGCGATGGAACTCGCGGGCCTCAAACCAACGGATGTGCAGGTGCTCAACATGCGGCCGCCTGAAATCGCGGCGGCGTGGGCGCGTGGCGACATCGACGGTGCGTTCATCTGGGATCCGGCGCTTGCCACCACCAAGAAAAACGGCAAGGTGTTGGTCACGTCAGGCGAGTTGTGCGCCAAGGGCAAGTGCACGTTCGACGGCCTGGTGGTCTCGAAAAAATGGGCCAAGGACAATGCCGACTTCATGGTGGCACTGGTCAAGGCGGCGGCGAAGGCGGACAGCGAATACACCACGAACGAGAAGGCCTTCACCTCCGATCCAGCCAAGGTCGCCGCCGTGGCGAAATGGTCGGGCGCCAAGCCCGAGGACGTTGCCGCGACGATGAGCCTCTATAAATTCCCTTCACTGCAGCAGCAGGCGTCCAACGCGTGGCTGGGCGGCGGCGCGTCCGGCGGCGCGGCGAAGGCACTGACCGAGACCGCCAAGTTCCTGAAGGAACAGGGCCGCGTGCAGGAACTGGCCAAGGACTATTCCACGAGCGTGACGGCGGACTACGTCAGAAAGGCAATGAAGTAGGACGCCCGCTCCCCTGCCATCCACCAGCGCGGTCCCGGATTTCCGGGGCCGCGCTTTTTTCGGCGGCCACGGCCGTCATGCCGGAGTTCCCCGTTGCCGCATCTCGCGATTCGCGGACTGTCCGTACGCTACGGTACCCGGCATGGGACGGTCGACGCGCTCTCCAACATCAACCTCGACATGCACGACGGCGATTTCGTCGTCGCGATCGGGGCCTCGGGCTGCGGCAAGACCACGCTGCTGTCATGCATCGCCGGCTTCCTGCCGCCCACCGACGGCGCGATCGAACTGGATGGCACGTTGGTGACGGCGCCCGGCGCTGATCGCGGCGTGGTCTTCCAGAAGCACGCGCTGATGCCGTGGCTCAACGTGGTGATGAACGTTGAATTCGGATTGCGCATGCGCGGCGTGGCCGCCGCCGAGCGGCGCCGGATCGCGCTGGAGAAACTACAGCTCGTGGGCCTCACCGATTTCGCTGAACGCGCCATCTACTAGTTATCGGGCGGGATGCAGCAGCGCGTGGGTATTGCGCGCGCGCTGGCCTCCGACCCGGCGCTGATGCTGATGGACGAACCGCTGGGCGCGCTCGATGCCTTCACCCGCGAATCGATCCAGGAGTTGATCCTGCAGGTATGGCATCGCACCGGCAAGATGGTGTTCTTCATCACGCACAGCGTCGAGGAAGCGCTGTTCCTCGCCACGCACCTCATCGTGATGACGCCGCGTCCCGGCAAGATCTCGCACGAGTACAAGCTCGACTTCGGCCGCCGCTTCGTCGAGACCGGCAATGCCCGCGCCATCAAGTCGAGTCCGGACTTCATTCGCGTGCGCGAGGAGGTGCTGGCCGTGATCCACCACCGCGAAGTCGAGGCGGTGGCCGACGCTGGTCCGCGCGGCGAATGATGGAGCCTCACGCATGAAGGTTGGGAAGCCCCGCGTCTCGAGCTATGCCACGCCAGGCGAAGGCAACAGCACGCTCATCTCGATCGTCACGATCGTCACCCTGCTTGGCCTGTGGTGGGTCGCGGCATGGTTCCGCTGGGTGCCGCCGCTCTTCCTGCCGCGACCCGAAAACGTGTTGCTGCGCCTCTATGAATCCGCCACCGGGCAGACGCCGGATGCGCCGCTGCTGACGCATTTCGGCTGGAGCATGTGGCGTGTCTTCCTCGCGTTCTTCCTGGCCTGCATCACGGCCATTCCCGTGGGCATCGCGATGGGTGTGTCGCGAATCATGCGCGGCATCTTCGATCCGCCCATCGAGTTCTATCGCCCGCTGCCGCCGCTCGCCTACCTGCCGCTGATCGTGATCTGGTTCGGCATCGACGAAACTGCCAAGATCCTGCTGATCTACCTCGCGTGCTTCGCGCCGATGGCGATGAGCGCGCGGTCCGGCGTGCGCTCGGTGGCGCAGGAACAGATCCATGCTGCGTATTCTATGGGCGCCTCGAAATGGCAGGTGATCTGGCACGTGATCATTCCAGGCGCGATGCCCGAGATCCTCACGTCGATGCGCATCGCGATCGGCTTCGGCTGGACCACGCTCGTTGCCGCCGAAATGGTCGCGGCCCAGGCGGGCCTCGGCCAGATGGTGCTCAACGCGTCCAACTTCCTGCGCACCGACATCGTGATCATGGGCATCTTCGTCATCGGCGTGATCGCCTACCTGTTCGACCTCCTGATGCGCTATGTCGAGCGCCTGGTCGTGCCGTGGAAAGGCAAGGTTTAGCTGCACCGCACCATCCGAATGGGCGGTGCCCGCAACCGGACACGCGGCCGGAAGCACCTCCGGTCGGGCATGGATTGACAATGGGGGGGCGCCCTTGCGACTCTGCGCTTCATGGTCGCCCGTCCCCACTTCCAGAAGCTCGTCGATCGCGCCCGCCGGCAGGCACCGCTGGCTGCGGCATTCGTCTACCCGTGCGACCTCGATTCGCTGCAGTTGGCATTGTCGGGCGCGTTTGCCGGGTTTCTCACCCCCACGCTGGTCGGGCCCGAGGCCCGCATCCGCGACCTCGCCGGCAAAGGCGGCCTCGACATCACGCGCCTGGCGCTGGTGGATTGCGCGGACGATCCGGC
>JANMCS010000261.1:0-5087 GCA_031361405.1 Betaproteobacteria bacterium | reverse complement strand
TCGCGGCGCTCGGGCAGGATGCCTTCGGGGATCCGTTGCGCGACGACGCGGCGCGCGTTGGTCATCAGGCGCGTCGTGAATTCTGGCGTCATCGACAACGGCGGCGCGGTGGTCGCGAGCAGCGACTTGGCGAACGGCGTGGCCGTGACCGGCGTGGGTTGCAGTGTCGCGAAGATATCGCTGCGATTGGTCGCCGTCGTGCCGGTCGTGCGGCCGTTGAACGACACGAAGGTGGTCCCGACCGCAGCCAATGCCGTGTAGTCGCCCAGGAAATAGCTTCCTCCTGCCAACGGCGCGGTGGCGTAGTCGAACACCGGTGCCGCGGTCCGTTCCTGCCACGTGATGCCGTCGCTCGATGTTGCAAGCCACGTATCGGTGGGCAGCGTGTCCGGATCGGCGGTGTTGCTGCGAAAATCGAAATACGAAACACCGATGACGCCGTCGTCGCGGATGGCAACCGTCGGCAGGAATGCGAGCACCGCGGGATTGCCGTTCACGCGCACCGGTGCGGACCACGAGAGCCCGCCATCCGTCGAACGCGCAAACGCGATGCCGTCGCGCGCGCCGCCGGTGAAGCGCGCGTCCTGCCACACCGCGGCCAACGTGCCGTTCCTGCCCGCGGCGATTGCGCCCAGAATCGAACCATCGCGGAGCGGCGTGCCGGTCTCGGGGTCGACGGTACCGATGCCCTGATGCGCGGCGATGGTGATCGGCGCGGACCACGTGGATCCCTTGTCGGTGGAGCGCATGATCCGCAACTGCGGGCCGGCAGTGGCGATCTCGGTGAAGTACAACACCAGCGTGCCGTCGGGAAGCACCACGATCTGGTTGTTGATCGTCTGCCCGGTGGCACTCGGGCTGTAAATTTCGCGCGCCGGTTCCCAGGTCACGCCGCGATCGATCGTGCGCGCGAACCACGTGGGGCCGTTGTTACCCGCCAAACGATCCCAGACGACGTAGACATAGCGCGCGTCGGTGGGGTCGGCGGTGATCGCTTCCTTGTCGTTGAAGGCCTGCGCGTCGTCGCGGCGCACGGTGAGCGGATTGCTCCAGGTGCGCCCGCCGTCGAGCGAGCGGCTGACCAGCACCGCGTTATCGGCGTTGGCCCGGCTGTTGAACGCCAGCGTGACCTGGTGCGCGGTGCCGTCGGGGCTGAAGCTTACCCACGGGTCGGTCGCGCGTTCGTAATCGCCGCCGTTGGCTGCGTTGCCGCCGGAGCAGCGCGAGAACGGCGCGGTGACGCGCGTCCACGTGCCGCCGCCATCCATCGAATACGCGCCGGCGACGCCGCGCGATCCGCCATTGGACCAGCGATCCTGCTGCCACACGCCGATGAAATTGTTCGGGTTGACGGGATTGATCGCGAGATAGGGTTCGACCTCGGCGCCGGACGCGAAGGTGCCGTTGCCGTCAGTCACGCCTTCGCAGCCCGGTGTGAATGGCGATGCGCCGGATGCGCGCGTCAGCGCATCGACCAGCACGACACCCGGCGAACACATGCTGGCGGCGTTCGGACCATAGCCTTCGGCGAAGTAGCCTTTCGCAAGCATCGCGGCCTTGATGCCGGGGTCGGTCGTGTAGCGATGATTGGAATCGCCGCGCTGGTTCCACAGCCGAAAGACGGGGACCGTGCTGCCGGGGCAGGCGCCGGTGACGGGATCCGGCAAGGTGAGCTTGAACACGTTGGGGGACTCGTACACGTAGCCGGAGTAGTTGGGATCCGTGACGATCCTGCCGAGGATGTCGTTGCACTCCGCAGGCGACGCGGAGAAGAAATGCGAGTCGCCATGCTGCGGCGGTATGTAGAACCGGCACACCGGTTGCACCGGGAAGGGACCGGGCTGCGAACCGGCAAACGTGACGGCAAAGCCGCGACCGGTGCGGCTCCATCCCACGAGGCGGCCGGTATCGAGGGCATCCATTTCGGCCAGACTCGCAGTGATGAAGTAGTGGTCAAACACCGCGTGGTAGTACTCGATGGCGGCATCCGTCGCCGGTGGTGCCAACGCGTGAACCGGCAGGGGACCGGCGAACGGTGCCGCCACGATGACGCACAACGTGGACAGCAGGAAGCGTATGCGAAGCGCTGACATGAAGAGGTCCGATGCCGATGCGATGCGGACAAGTCTAGCAGTGCGATGGAAGCGTGCTGCCGGCCCGCGACCAATCGCTCCTCAATCGGCCCTTTGCATCGCTTCGATCGTGAGCCTGACCAGTCGTGCGAGCGAATCTGGATCGGGCATCGTGAGCTCCGTGACCCCGATCGCCCGTAGATAGGTCGACGCGGCCCGCAGCGCGCGCGCCCGGGTATCGAGCGGCAGCGCTGCATAGCGATTGCCGTAGGCGAGGCGCAGCGCATCGGTCAGCGCGACGGCGAGCATTTCCTGCAGCAGCGAACCTTCGGCATCCTCGAGGCGCATCGTGCCGTGGCCGGTCAGCAGCCAGTGCAGGTTGATGCGGTGGACCTCGGCAATGCGCAGCAGGTAGTCCTGCGTGGCAGAGTCGCGGCGCTCGGCGTTGGCCACCGAATTTTCATGGATGCCGAGTGCTGCGGCGAACGCCTTCTGTGTGGCCGTGCCGCGCACCAGGCGCAGGCGCTCGCCGAGTTTCATGCCGGATGCCGCGGAAGGACGCATCGGGACCCGTCAAAGACTGTGTGTTGTAAATTCGTCACGGTGCGGTGTGGAACTCGAGGATTCTGCTTGCGCGGAAGACGCGCGTTCGCATACTATCGCAACTCCTGTACTCACACGGATACCACGTCGTAGCCGAACTTATGCTGCACCTCAAACGCACCTCCGGAATTGTTGCCCAAGCGCCCAAAGCGCGCGGCGGAGCCATGGCGTTTGGCGGAGCACCGCATTGGAGTTCGAATAATTCGCCGGTCATTACCGGCGCAATGTCGACGTCGTAGCCTCACCCGACCGGAAGAATATCCGCCAGGGAACAGGCGGAAAATTCGGAAGGTCGTCGCAGTCGGTTACTCCTTCCGCAGTTTTTCGCCCGGGTTTGAGCACCGGACGTTCGGTCGTTCGCGCATCCCGCGCGCACGGACCGCTCAGAAAGGAGAACGGCAACCATGCAAACCATTCGGATCACCCGCAATAGCCTCGAGGCGCGACTCGCGTCCTGGATGCCGGCCGGCGCCGGCGTCACGGTCACGTTCGGCACCGTCCGCACCGGCTTCGCCTATGGCGCGAACCTGTGTCCGGCGGCGTCGGGTCCCTCGGGAATGCAATGCAGCGGCGGCCGGACTTCGGGGCCGGGAGACGACTTATAGGTCGAAGCGTCTCCCGCCCGGAAAGCCCGGATTGCCAGACGGCACCGGGCCTGGTTGTAGCCCGTTGCCACAACAATTGATGACAATGAGGCACACAAAATGGCAAGGCTCCTGGAAGAACTGGAGCGACCCTACGGGCGGGAACACTTCGATCTCATCAAGGCGGGTCGCGGAGAGATTTACCGACGGGCGGCGGATGGCTTGATCATCCGGATCGCCGCGGCGGAAGGGGCGCACGAGGCTGAACGCATCGCGCGCAAACTGTTCGAACTGGCGTGCAAATACGCGCTGGGGCAGTAATCCGGTGACAACGCCGGAGGCAGGGCCGGTGTGCCATGTGGCGCATCGGGGCAGCAACGTCGAAACGGGTGTCGGCTTGACGCGCCGTTGGTGCGACTGGCCCCATCTGCCGCCGCAGCATGGCGGGGAGGTGAAGCTATGTTCACGACGAAGACTCCGTGGTGACACGGAAACGCAGTACCGGCGATTGCGAAGGCTGTGCGCGGCCTTCCCAACCGAGGATCGGGATCGCCGCCGCGTCCAACGTGCCCGTTTGACGCGGTCATCAGTCGCGACAGCCCCGGCGGGTTCGCCCGCCGGGGCCGCGATGAAACGCGACGCGGATGCGTCCGTAGGCGAGGCTTCAGCCTCGCGGGTTCAACGTTGCGCCATCCAGGCGAGGCTGAAGCCTCGCCTGCAGAGTTTCACTGGTGGTTCAACCTGTAAGTCGCCCCGTTACCTCTGCTATCATCATTTGCATCATGGAACCGCTGGTCCTGACCGTTGACATGGCCGGGCTGCCCCAGGCGTGGGTGGCCTTGGAAGAGGCCATCACGTACCACGCCAAGCAGATGGTCGCGTGGTCGATCGGGCGCGAGGTTTGCGAGTTCCGCGGCGGATGGCAGAAGAACGGCGAACGTTCGCGGCTGGCCACCAAATCCATTCTAGCCATCAAGGGCACCGGCGCCGGGTCGCATCTGCATGCGCCCGGCCTCACCAACTCGATGCTCTTCGCGCGCGACCGCCAGTTGTGCGGCTATTGCGGCAAGCGCTTCCTGCTGCGCGATCTTTCGCGCGATCACGTGGTGCCGGTCTCCCGCGGCGGCCGCGATACCTGGACCAACACCGTCACTGCCTGCCGCAGCTGCAATACGCGCAAGGGCGGCCGCTCGCCCGAGCAGGCCCACATGCCGCTTCTGTATGTGCCCTATGTGCCCAACCGGCACGAGCACTTCATCCTGCGCAATCGCCGTATCCTGGCCGATCAGATGGAATACCTGCTGGCCGGCGTCCCGCGCTCGAGTCGCCTGCACCTCGCCAAGGACGCCGTCGGCCGGGAGGCCGAACGGCATCACTTGAATTGACATTCAGGACGGGGAACTGCGCGATCGTTTTCGCATTCGGTCCGATCGCCACACGCTCCGCTGGGCCAATGTAATGACCAATCCGATGGCAAGTGCCGCACCGATTCCGGTGAGCGGATGCCGCCTCAGCTTCTCCAGCGGTACCTGTTCGTTACAAACGCGCACTTCCGTTGGTGGCGCTTGGTGCTCAGGCAGCAATGCGGTATCCGCGGCGATGATCGCGCGTTCGGTCGCGAGCATCTCTCCGGACCCGGACTTGGTGGGAATGGTCACGGCGGATACCGGTTCAGGCGTTGCGGCCTGCGAACCATGTTCCTGCGCATAAACCCATGTGAACTCCGCCCCAAGCAGGAAAATTTGCGCCGAGTAGTAGACCCAGACCAGCAGCACGACGAGTGAACCTGCTGCACCGAATCCGGAGGTCAGCGCGGCCTTCCCGATAT
>JANMCS010000228.1:0-6538 GCA_031361405.1 Betaproteobacteria bacterium | reverse complement strand
GCCTTGGCAATGGCGGCGCGGATGAAGGCGCCGAGGTCGCCGTCCATCGCGGCCCACACGGTGTTGTAGTCCTTGAACGCGAACGCGACGCCGTTGATGCCGGCCAGCGGCACCAGTGTCTGCAGGATCAGCCCCGAGAGTGGGAAAATATCGATCGCGCCCGAGCGCACCTGCGACAGCATGTCGGTGTCGCCGCCCAGCTGGTTGTTGGGGAACACCTGGATGTCGACGCGGCCCTTCGTCTCGGCCTTGATCTTGTCCGCGGCTTCCTTCGCGCGAATCGTGGACGGATGCGTGACCGGAATGTTGTTGGCCCACTTCAGCTGGAACTCGGCGGCCTGGCCCAACGCGGGGCGGATGCCGGCGGCGGCCAGCGCGGCGGTGCCGCCCACGGCCTGCACGAATTTGCGGCGATTGGTGCTCATCTTGGTGTCTCCTCCTGGTTATTGGGTGTGGTGAGTTTCAATACATGCACAGACCGCCGTCGGCCACCAGCGTGGCGCCGTCGACGTAGGAAGCTTCGGGTGAGATCAGGAACGCAATCGCGCGCGCAATCTCCTCGGCCTTGGCGGCGCGATTCATCACGCTCATCGACTCCACGCGCTGGCGATGCGCCTCGTTGGCGAACACATGCGCGATCATCGGCGTCATCGTCGCGCCCGGCGCGATGGTGTTGACGGCGATGCCGCGCTCGGCGAGCGAACGCGCCGCATTCTTGGTCAGCGCCAGCACTGCGCCCTTGCTTGCCGCATACGCCGCCGTGCCGGAGAGCCCGCCACCGCGCAGGCCCGCGACACTGGCCACCGTGCAGATACGCGCGCCCGGCGCCATGTGCTTCGCCGCTTCGCGGATGCTGAGGAACGTGCCGATCACATTGTCGTTGTAGACGCTGGCAAACGTGGCCGCGTCGAGGTCCATGAACGGCGTCATCTCGGCCACGCCCGCGCTGGTGACCAGCGCGTCGAGCCCGCCCAGTGCCTTGGCCGCCTCGGCAAAGGCCGCCACGATGCGCACTTCGTCGGTGACGTCCAGTTCGATGGCGAGATGCTGCGCGCCCGCTGCGGCGGCAATCGCGCGCACGCCGGGTCCGTTGCGATCCACACACGCGATGCGATAGCCGCGCGTGGTGAGTTCGGTCACGGTGGCGGCGCCGATGCCGCTCGCCGCGCCGGTAACGATGGCAGTTCTGGGTTTCATGGGGCTCCTGTCAGCGGACCAGTGTAGCCAATGCGCGAACGAAGGGCTATCGCCGCAGCAGCGTCATGGCCGCGGCGACGATGCCGGCGGCCGTCACCCGCGACTCGTCTTCCAGCGGCTTCGAGTAGCCGGACGGAATACGCGGCGCGCCTAGGCGGCGGATGCGGCAGCCGGTGGCCTCGGCGGCCGCGGCGGCGATTTCCGCACCGAAACCGCCCACCTGCACGGCCTCGTGCACGACCAGCAGGTGGCCGGTGCGCGCTGCCGATTCCAGCACCATCGCGCGATCCCACGGCCACAGAGTGCGCAGGTCGATCACGTCGGCAGCGATGCCCGCGGCGGCAAGCTCGGTGGCCGCTGCCACACAGGTGGGCACCGCCTTCGACCACGTCACGATCGTGACGTCGCCGCCCGCGTGCAGGCGCCGCGCCACGCCCAGCGGCACGATGGTGCCGGGCACGACCTCGCCCTGCACCGGCCACAGTTCCTTGTGCGCCATGTAGACGACCGGATCGCCTGAAGCCAGCGCGCTGGCCAGCAAGCCGTAGTTGTCGTCCGGCGCCGCAGGCGCCACGACCACCAGGCCGGGAATGTGTGCGAACCACGCCTCGAGCGACTGCGAATGCTGCGCCGCCGACGCGGTCCACAAGCCGATCGGCATCCGCACCACCAGCGGCACGCGACCCTGGCCACCGAACATGAAGCGATTTTTGGCGGCCTGGTTGACGAGCTCGTCCATCGCGCACAGCGCGAAGTCGACCACGCGCATCTCCACCACCGGCCGCAATCCGGCCAGCGCCATGCCCACTGCGGCGCCCATGATCGTGGCCTCGGAGATCGGTGTGTCGATCACGCGATCGGCACCGAACTGCTGCTGCAATCCCTTGTACTGGGCGAAGATGCCGCCGCGACCCAGGTCCTCGCCCAGCGCGACCACATTGGGGTCGGCCGTCATCGCCTCGGCGAGAGCGGCCGCCGCGGCCTGCGAATAATTCATCAGCGCCATTGGCCTGCCCCGGTGTCCTGGATGTCCGTATAGGCCGCCGCCGATTCCGGCCACGGCGCGGCTTCGGCCTCCGCCATCGCCATGTCGATTTCGGCGTTGGCGGTCGCGTCCAAGGCATCGATGTCCGCGACCGCGACACCGCGATTGGTGAGCGCGTGACGCGCAATCGACAGCGGATCGAACGCCAGCGCGGCCACGACCTCGGCCTGGTCGCGATACGAGCCGGGGTCCACCGACACGTGACCCTTGAAGCGATAGGTGACGGCGTGCAGGAAGCGCGGGCCTGCGCCGTCACGCACTTGCGCCACCAGCTGCGCGGCGGCGGCATCGACGGCCTGGACATCGTTGCCGTCGACCTTCATGGCCGGAACGCCCAGGCTTTCCGCGCGCGCGCTCGCGCCGGGGCCCCCGGTCATCGGTCCCGTCGGCGTGGTGGCGGAAATCCGGTTGTCCTCGCAGACGAACAGCACCGGCAATTGATAGACGACGGCCCAGTTGAGTGCCTCGAGGAAGGGTCCCCGATTGACGGCGCCATCGCCGAAGAAGCACGCGACGATCTCGGGACGGCGGCGGATCTTCAACGCATGCGCGGCACCGACCGCGATCGGCATGCCGGCGGCAACCACGCCATTCGCGCCCAGCATCCCGACGCTGAAATCGGCGATGTGCATCGAGCCGCCCTTGCCCTTGTTGGTACCGGTGGCGCGGCCGAAAAGTTCGGCCATCATGCGTTTGACGTCGGCCCCCTTGGCCAGCGTATGCCCATGGCCGCGGTGGGTTGAAGTCAACAAGTCCTCACGGATCAGGTTGGCGCAGACGCCGGTGGCCACGGCCTCCTGGCCCGTCGACAGGTGCAGCGGGCCGCGCACCAGCGCCGGTTTGACAGTGGTGGCAAGGCCCCATGCCGCGACGCCGCCCTGGCTTGCAATCTCGGCCGCATTCTCGAAGGCGCGGATGCGCGCCATCGTGCGGTAGAGCGCCAGCAGGCGGGTGACGGGCGGGGACAGGGCATGCGGCGGGGCCGCGGCGATCGTGGAGTCGGTGCGTTGCGTCATGGCCGGGCCGGAAGTTGACCGGCAATGGTATCGCAACTTGCGGTCGAGGCCGCGCCCGGACCAGCGGAGGAACGGCGTGGCGATCGCCGCCGACCTGGGCCATACTCGCGCCTGTCGAGCTCGATTGTATCCAACAACAACTGCCTGACGTGAATGTGCGCGGCGCAGAGCGCGCAATGCAAACCCATGGCCGGCAACTCGCACCCCCGGCGGTCCCAATTCGATGAAGGAGCAGCAGCAATGAAAGCAAGTCTTGCAGCGGCACTGGTCCTGGGCGCGATGGTCGCCACCTCTGCGCAGGGGCAGGGCAACGAACTGGTCTTTGCCGTCACCGAGGGCGTCACCTACCAGGCCACGCCGAAAGAAATTCGCGACAAGTTCACGCCGATCGCGGACGTCATTGCCAAGGCCACCGGCCGCCGCGTGAAGACCGTGCTGGTGCCGGCCTACAACGATGTGCGGGCCGGCCTCGCCGCGCATGAATACGACATCGCGTTCATCCACCCGGCGCATGTGTCGATGGCGGAGATCAAGTCGGGGCGCTACAAGTCGGTAGCCTGGACAGCCGGCTTTACCGAATACACGGTGTCGATGCTGATGCCCGCCGACGCAACGTGGAAATCGCTGGACGAACTGAAGGGTCACACGCTGGTCACGCCCGACCCCGATTCGATCACGGCGGTGATGGTGCGCGCGATGTTCACGGCCGACAAGATCAAGTGGTCGACGGAGCGCGACGCGCCGCCCGCCACCGTGCGCGTCATCACCACGCGGTATCAGGATGCCGTGCCGTTCTACCTCGACAACGGCTTCGCGCAGATTGCGGCCACGGCCGCTGGGGCCGTGGTGAAAGGCTGGACCGACAAGGGCGGCAAGATCCTCGTGAAGTCGAAGCCGGTGCCAATCAAGCAGTTCATCGTGTCAACCAAGATGCCGGTTGACGAGCAGGCGCGCATCCGCGATGCGCTGGTAGGCCTCAAAGACGCCAAGGGTGGCAAGGAAGTGCTGGACACGGTCGGCTATCGCGCGTTCGTTGCCACCAATCCCCAGGTCGAAAGTGCCGCGATCGCATGGCTGGGGCTATAGAATAGGTTGCAGGTCCGCCGGCGCACCCCGCCGAGAACGCACCGCATCGGGTAACCGACACCTCTGGAGGCGTTTCATGAGCACAACCTTTCGCCGCATGCTCGCGAGCATGCTGGTGGCCGCAGCCTCGCTTGGCCTGGCTGCCGCAGGTCACGCGCAGGCGCCCAAGGTCATCAAGATCTCCCACCAGTTTCCCGCGGCGACCGGCGACGACGGCGATTTTCGCGACCGGCTGGCGCGCAAGTTCGCGGCCGAGGTGGAAAAGCGCACCAACGGGCAGCTCAAGTTCGAGGTCTATCCCAACGGCTCACTGGTGAAGACGTTCAGCCAGTTCGGCGCCATTCGTAAAGGCACGCTCGACATGTCGGTGCTGCCGCTGGCCTACGGCGGTGGCGAAGTCCCGGAAATGAATCTCGGCCTGATGCCGGCGCTGGTCACGAGCTACGACCAGGGCTTGCGCTGGAAGTCAGCGCCCATCGGCAAGGAATTCGAGAAGATCCTGGACGACAAGGGCATCAAGATCCTGACGTGGGTGTGGCAGGCCGGCGGCATCGCCAGCAAGACCAGTCCGATCGTCTCGCCCGACGACGCCAAGGGGATGAAGGTCCGCGGCGGCAGCAAGGAAATGGACCTGATGATCAAGGGTGCGGGCGGCGCCGTCACCAACGTGCCATCGAACGAGATCTACAACGCAATGAGCAGCGGTGTGCTCGATGCGGCGCTGACGTCCAGCACGTCGCTGATCAGTTTCCGCCTCGCCGAGAACGCCAAGGCGGTGACCACCGCGCGCAACAAGGCGATCTGGTTCATGCTGGAACCCCTCGTGATCTCGAAGGAGACGTGGACGAAGCTGACCCCCGCGCAGCAGAAGATCATGCAGGAAGTGGGCGCGTCGCTCGAACCGTTTGCCAAGGAGTCGGCGATGGCCGACGACAAGGAACTCGCCGCGGTATTCACCAAGGCCGGCGCCAAGGTGGTGGACATGGACGAAGCGGCATTCCTCAAGTGGCAGGCCATCGCCAAGGAGACCGCGTACAAGGACTTCGCCAGCAACGTCAAGAACGGCCAGCAGTTGCTGGACATGGCGTTGTCGGTAAGGTGATGGCGGGCGGTTCCGCGGCAGTGCCCGTGCGCCGCGGCGCCTGGGCGCTCTTCGTGCGGGGGCTCGAACGGTTCAACACGGTCACCGGCTACCTGTCGGGCATCGTGATCGTCGCCTGCAGCCTCGTGATCGTGTTCGAGGTGGTGGTCCGCTACATCTTCAAGTGGGCCACCGATTGGGAGATCGAGATGTGCGTGATCCTCCTGATCATTGCCACGTTCATGAGCGCCGCGTACACGCAGTTGAAGCACGGCCACGTCACGATCGAGGTGCTGGAACACGTGCTGTCGACGCGGATGAACCGCGTGCGCTACCTGGTGGGCAACATCCTGTCGCTCGTGTTCTGCGCGTTCGTCGCCGCCAACGCCTGGTATTTCTTCATGGAAGCCTTCACCGACGGCCGCGTGAGCAACAGCGCGTGGGCGCCCAAGCTGTGGATTCCGTATGTGTTCATGGCGATCGGCATGACCGCGCTGGCGCTGCAGCAGCTGGTGCAGATCATCGAGAGCCGGCGCAGCCACAGCGCCGCCACCAACGCGGAACTTCATGCGCAGAACGCGCAGTGGAGCGAATGATGGGCACCGCGCAGATCGGCTTGTTGTACGGCGGCGTCACGCTGGTGCTGCTTTTCTCTGGCATGCCCATCGCGTTTGCGCTGGGCCTCTCCGCGCTCACGTTCATGGCGATCTTCATGCCTACCGCCAACCTGTGGTCAGTGGCGGAGACGATGTACGCGGAACTCGACAACTTCACGCTGCTGACCATTCCGTTGTTCGTGCTGATGGGGGCCGCCATCGGCAAGACGCGGGCGGGGGCCGACGTCTATGGTTCGCTCAACGCGTGGCTGCACAAGGTGCCGGGCGGCCTGGGTCTCGCCAACGTGTTCGCCTGTTCCGTTTTCGCCGCCATGTGCGGATCGAGCCCGGCCACGTGCTCGGCCATCGGCTCCACCGGCATTCCGCAGCTCATCAAGCGCGGCTATTCGGAAGGTCTGGCCGCAGGCCTGATCGCCGCGGGCGGCACGCTCGGCATCCTGATCCCGCCGTCGCTCACGCTGATTCTCTACGGCCTCGCGTCGGAGCAGTCGATCGG
>JANMCS010000222.1:0-10322 GCA_031361405.1 Betaproteobacteria bacterium | reverse complement strand
CCCCGTGGGGGTCCTCGCGCGGCAGGAGTTTCAGCAGCAGTTCGTTCAGGTAGAACCCGCACAGCAGCGACGAGCCGCGCGGCAGCGGCATGCCGCCGCGCCAGTCCGCCTTCAGCAGTGTCTTCAATTCGCCGGTGCCGGCCCACGACAAGGTAAGCAGCTGAAAGGCCTGCAGCAGTCCGCGCAACTCCGAGCGCGGACGCTTGGCGCCGCGCGCCACCATCGGCACGCGCCCATGACGCTCGGTGAACGCCTCGACGATCAGGCTGGTTTCGCGATAGGGATACGCGTGCAGCACGAACGCCGGTTCATCGTCGTGCCGCAGCATGAGCGCCCGCGTGGCCATGGGACCTGGGCGTCAGCGTCAGTAGCCGAAGCGGGCCAGCGACGCGTCGGTGTCCGCCCAGCCACGCTTGACCTTGACCCACACTTCGAGAAATACCTTGCCGTCGAAGAGCCGCTCCATGTCCTTGCGCGCGGCGGTGGCGATTTCCTTCATGCGCGCACCGCCGACGCCCAGCACGATCGCCCGCTGGCTGGCATGGTCGACGTAGACTGTCGCGCGGATCCGGCGCATCGCGCCGTCGAGTTCGAAGCTGTCGATGCCCACCGTGGTGGCATAGGGAATTTCCTCGCCCAGCAGGCGGAAGATCTTCTCGCGGATGAACTCGGCCGCCAGAAACCGCTCATCGCGATCGGTGAGTTCGTCGCCTGGATACAGTGGCGGCGACACCGGCAGTTGCGCATCGATGGTGGTCTGCAGGTCGGGGAGCTGCGTACCCTGCTCGGCCGAGATCGGCACGATGGCGACAAAGGCGCGCATGGCGGCGATGTCGGCCATCCGCGGCAGCAACGCCGACTTGTCGGCCATCAGGTCGATCTTGTTGACCGCGGCGATCACCGGCATGCCGCCCGGCAGCAGGGCGGCCACCTCGCGGTCGGCCGCGGTGATCCGCGTGGCGTCGAGCACCAGCACGGCGACATCCACACCCGCCAGGCTTTCACGCACGGTACGGTTGAGCCGGTCGTTGAGGCGCGAGCGATGCCGCGTCTGGAATCCGGGCGTATCCACGAAGATGCATTGTGCCTGTGCCTGGTTCACGATGCCGATGATCCGGTGCCGCGTGGTCTGCGGCTTCTTCGACGTGATGCTGATCCTTTCCCCGACCAGCGCATTCAGCAAGGTCGACTTGCCGACACTCGGCCGGCCGACGATGGCGGCGTGGCCGCACCGGAACGCGCCGGATTCAACCGCCATGGAGAGCCTCCATGCCCACGGCCTGCGCGGCCGCGACGGCGGCAACCTGCTCCGCCACGCGGCGCGAAGTGCCCGTGCCGGAAGTGACGATGCCAAGCGCGGCAATCCGGCATTCCACATTGAACTGCTGCACGTGCGCCTCCCCCGTCGTCGCAATGACCACGTATTCCGGCACTGGCAGGCGCCGTCCCTGCAGCCATTCCTGCAGCCGCGTCTTCGGATCCTTGCCCAGCACCTCGGGATCGGCGTCCGCCAGCAGGTCGGCGTAGGCGTCCACGATCACCGCGCGCGCTGCGTCGAAGCCGGCGTCGACAAATACGGCGCCGAACACGGCCTCGAGAGCATCGGCCAGGATCGACGGCCGGCGGGCGCCCCCGCTCTTGATCTCGCCTTCGCCAAGCGCAAGCGCAGCACCGAGTTCAAGCCGCTGCGCCACCCTGGCCAGCGTCTCCTGCCTGACGAGCGCGGCCCGCAACCGCGACAGGTCGCCTTCGGGCAACGCCGGAAAACGTTCGAACAGGGCGTAGCCAACGACGCAGTTCAACACCGCGTCACCGATGAATTCGAGCCGCTCGTTGTGCGTGGGACCCGAACTGCGGTGGGCAAGCGCCTGCCGCAGCAGCGCAGGTTGGCGAAACGTGTAGCGCAGGTTCCGGCTGAACGCCGCAGACATCCGGACGACTACCGCGACGCCGACGCGTCGAATTCGAGCAGGATGCTGACGTTCTTGACCACCGGCAGCCTCTTTTCCCAGCTGACCGAAGCCGTGATGGCGTTGCCGTTCTTGGTGACTTCGACGTCCTTGGCGGTGACCGCATCGGCGTAGTCGGCCGACAGCCGCCGGTCCATCGCCTTGCGGATGGATACGATCGACAGGTCGTTGGAATCGGCCAGTGCGCCGTCCAGCGCCTTCTGGATCGTGAAGTACTCGATATAGGCGGGAATCATGCGGAAGGCGAGCAGTGCCACTGCGAGGACAACCGCCGCAACAAACAGGAAACCGATCATCGACAGGCCGCGCTGCCGTGTGGGAATGTACATGGTTGCGCCCTTCCCTTCGCTCACCGGATCCCGCTGCCAACCCGTTTGAACGCGAGATTTGAAATGTCGTCCCAATTGAACCAGATGAAAAAGGCCTTGCCGCGGATGTGATCGTCCGGCACGAAACCCCAGTACCGGCTGTCATCGCTGTTGTCGCGATTGTCACCCATCATGAAGTAGTGGCCCGCCGGCACCTTGCACGTGAACCCACGTTCATTGTAGTCGCAATTCTCGCGCCCCGGAAACGGTCTGACGTTCTGCGGGTACACCGGCGGCGCCTGTGGATTGGTCCCCACCGTATAGGCGTGCGCACCGTCGCGTCTTGGCGCGGTCTCGATCGATTTCTGCAGCGTCTCGAAGCGCAGGTTCTCGAGGTAGCTGTAGGTGCCGTCGGCGGACTCCGTCAACGGCACGCCGTTGACGGTGAGCTTCTTGTCCTTGTAGGTGACGACATCGCCACCCACGCCGACCACCCGCTTGATGAAGTCCTGCGTGGGATTGACCGGGTACCGGAACACCACGACGTCGCCGCGCTGCGGATCGCGCACTGGCACGATCTTGGTCTCGACGATCGGCAGGCGCAGGCCGTAGACGAATTTGTTGACCAGGATGAAGTCGCCGACCTCCAGCGTGGGCCGCATCGACGACGACGGAATCTTGAACGGCTCCGCGATGAACGAGCGCAACATGAACACGATCACCAGCACCGGAAAAAAGCTGGCCGCATATTCGACCCACGCGGGCTCGCGTGCGCCCGGCTCGCGCCGCGGAGCGAAATACAGGCGGTCGACCACCCACAGGATGCCGGTGGCGAGGGTCAGCAGGAACAGGATCAGGGCAAAATTCATCATGCAGTCGTCTGGGGTCAAGGGGCAAGTGCGGGCGGATTGTGCCATGGTCGCGCCACGCCACGGCCACCGTTCAGGGACGTGAAGATGCGCTTCGTCTACTTTTCCCCGACCTGCAGAATGGCGAGGAACGCTTCCTGCGGAATTTCGACACTGCCGACGGCCTTCATCCGCTTCTTGCCGGCCTTCTGCTTCTCGAGCAGCTTGCGCTTGCGCGAGATGTCGCCCCCGTAGCACTTCGCCAGCACGTTCTTGCGCATCGCCTTGATCGACTCGCGGGCGATGATGTTGGCGCCGATCGAGGCCTGCACCGCCACGTCGAACATCTGCCGCGGGATCAGCGAGCGCATCTTGGCGGCCACTTCGCGCCCGCGGTACATCGAGACCGACCGGTGCACCATCACCGACAGCGCATCGACGCGCTCGCTGTTGATGAGGATGTCGAGCTTGACCACGTCGGCGGCCCGGAACTCCTTGAACTCGTAATCGAGCGACGCATAACCGCGCGATACCGACTTCAGGCGGTCGAAGAAATCCATCACCACTTCGGCCATCGGCAGCTCGTAGGTGAGCATCACCTGGCGGCCGAGGTATTGCATGTTCTTCTGGATGCCGCGCTTGTCGGTGCACAACGTGATCACCGGGCCCACATACTCCTGCGGCATCAGGATGGTCGCGGTGATGATGGGCTCGCGGATCTCCTCGACGCGCGACAGGTCGGGCAGCTTCGACGGGTTCTCGATTTCAAGAATGGTGCCGTCACGCATCAGCACCTGGTAGATCACCGTGGGTGCCGTGGTGATGAGTTCCATGTCGTACTCGCGCTCGAGCCGCTCCTGCACGATGTCCATGTGCAGGAGGCCGAGGAAGCCGCAGCGAAAGCCAAAGCCCAGCGCCTGCGACACCTCGGGCTCGTAATGCAGCGACGCATCGTTCAGCTTCAACTTGTTCAGCGCATCGCGCAGCGCTTCGTACTGGTTGGTCTCGACTGGGTAGAGGCCCGCAAAGACCTGGGGCTGCACTTCCTTGAACCCGGGCAGCGCCTGCGCCGCCGGACGCGTCGCCAGCGTGACGGTGTCGCCGACCTTGGCGGCGTCGATTTCCTTGATGCCGGCGATGATGAAGCCCACGTCGCCGGCGGAAAGCTGCGTCCTGGCCACGGATTTGGGCGTGAACACGCCTACCTGTTCGCAGTTGAACGTAGCGCCGGCTGCCATCAACAGGATCTTGTCCTTGGGTTTGAGGACGCCGTCGATCACCCGCACCAGCATCACGACGCCGACGTAATTGTCGAACCACGAGTCGATGATGAGGGCGGACAGCGGCGCGGTGGCGTCGCCCTTGGGCGGCGGCACCTTGGCGATGATCGCCTCAAGAATGTCGTCGATGCCGATGCCGTTCTTGGCACTGGCGCGCACTGCATCGGTGGCGTCGATGCCGATGATGTCCTCGATCTCGTCGATCACGCGCTCGGGATCGGCCGACGGCAGATCGATCTTGTTCAGCACCGGCACCACTTCGACGCCCTGCTCGATCGCCGTGTAGCAGTTGGCCACCGTCTGGGCTTCAACCCCTTGCGAGGCGTCCACGACCAGCAACGCGCCTTCGCAGGCGGCGAGCGATCGCGAAACCTCGTAGGCGAAGTCGACGTGGCCCGGCGTATCGATCAGGTTCAGCGCGTAGGTTTCGCCATCCTTCGCCCGATAGGACAGGGCCGCCGTCTGCGCCTTGATCGTGATCCCGCGCTCGCGCTCCAGGTCCATCGAGTCCAGCACCTGCTCGCTCATCTCGCGGTCGGACAGCCCGCCGCAACGCTGAATGAAGCGGTCGGCCAGCGTCGATTTCCCGTGGTCGATGTGGGCGATGATCGAAAAATTGCGGATGTGGCGCACGTGGCAGTCGCTGACGGTTGGGGGCGGCAAAAAACAAAGGGCACCGATAGCGTGCCCTGGGGAAGCGCGCCGGCCGCGGCCGCACGCCTCGCTGGAATCGGAAAGTATTGAATTTTAACCGATTTTGTTACTTTATGCGAGTGCACCATGAAGCCCGAGGCGGACCGTGCCGCAGCACGGACCGCCGGAGTTTACGCCACGGCAGCGTTACTCGCCGTTGGGGATGCGCAGCGTCGAAAAGAACTGCTGGTCGCCCCGCTTCAACTGGAAGGTGACCGAGGCGCCCTTGTCCAGCTTGGCGAGGAGGTCGTTGACCTGCGCCGCCGACTTGATCTCCGTGGACGCGCCACGGTTGACGATGGCGATGATCACGTCACCCGGCTGCACATTGCCGCGCACGTTGGGCGCCATGTCGTCGATCAGCGCGCCCCCCTTGAGATCGAGTTCTTTTTTCTGCTCGTCGGTGAGGTCGGACAGCATCAGTCCCATCTTGTTGGGCTTGGCCTTGTCCTTGGGCGTGGGCGCGCCCTTGCGGGTCTGCGCGGCCGCATCTTCCTTCAGTTCGGCCACGGTGACGCTGATGTCCCTGGACGCACCCTTGCGCCACACGGTAAGCGTGACCTTGGTACCCGGACGCACGGCGGTAATGACCCGCGGCAGGTCCTGCGACGTCTTCACGTCCTTGCCGTCGACCTTGAGGATGATGTCACCCACTTCCACGCCCGCCTTCGCGGCCGGCCCGTCCTTTTCGACGCCGTTGACCAGCGCCCCGCGCGGTCCGTCGAGGCCGAAGCCGGCGGCGTCTTCCTTGCTGACGGCCTGGATCTGCACGCCGATGCGGCCACGAGTCACGCGGCCCTTTTCCTTCAGCTGGTTGACGGAATTCATTGCCACGTCGATGGGAATGGCAAACGCCAGGCCCATGAAGCCGCCGGTGCGCGAATAGATCAGCGAATTGATGCCGACCACTTCGCCCTTCATGTTGATGAGCGGGCCGCCGGAGTTGCCCGGGTTGATTGCCACGTCGGTCTGGATGAACGGCACCAGGTTCTCCTGCGGCAGGTCGCGCCCCTTGGCGCTGACGATGCCCGCGGTCATCGTGCTGTCGAGGCCGAACGGCTTGCCGATGGCCACCACCCATTCGCCCACCCGCAGCTTCTCGGGATCGCCGATCGTGACCTTGGGCAGGTCCTTGGCGTCGATCTTGAGCAGCGCCACGTCGGTGCGCTTGTCGGCGCCCAGCACCTTGGCCTTGAATTCGCGCTTGTCAAAGAGCTTGACGCTGACTTCGTCCGCACCGTCGACCACATGCGCATTGGTGATGATGAGACCATCGCTGCCGATGATGAAGCCCGAACCCACCGATTGCGCGTCGGGTTCGCGTTCCTGCCCGCGGCGCGGCGGCACCTGCCCGAAGCGGCGGAAGAATTCGTAGAACGGATCGTCCTCGGACAATTCGGGCATGCCCCGCGCGCCGCGCTTGGATTTCTGCGTCACGTCGATGGACACCACGGCCACACTGTTCTTGTCGTAGAGATCGGTGAAGTCGGGCAGCCCGGGACCCCTGACCTGGCTTGAGGCGATTGGTGCGAAGGTAGCTGCCAGTGCGAACGCAAAGGTGCTGGCCAGCACCCGGGACGGAAGGGAGAAACGCGTGGACATGGAAAACCTCGTGCAAATGTTGCGGGGATGGGTGGAAGATGCGGTTGAGGCGAACACGGATCAAGGGGGCGGGCGCCGCCCGACGGACTGTGCAATCTGGCGCACGGTGGCCGACGGAACCTCGCCCAGCACGGTAACGATGTAGGCGTCGTTGCGCGCGCTGTAGACGTTGAGCGCACCCTGCTGCGTCAAGCCGATCTGGGTCTGGGTGACGGTCAACGGCTCGATGAACACGCTGACGGCGACGAGGCCGTCGGACAGCACGATATGCGCGACGGGATCACGCTTGCCGCGCAGCATGCGCAGGCCTTCGTTGATCTTGGCAAAGCCGGCCGGCATCTTGCCGACCATCCACCCGGTGTCCTGCGGCATGACTTCGCCGCCGCTGGCCTGCTTCACCTGCCACTCGGGCGGTACGGCCGGCCACGACGGCTTGACCATGTCGCGGTCGACCTTGGCATTGATGCTAAGGTCGGTGAACGCGAACTGCTCGACGACTTCGCCCCGTTCGTTGACAAGCCGTGCCTTGAGCAGCAGTCCGGTGGCGGCATCGGACCAGAACTTGTGGCCGTAGCGCAGACCGTCCCTGGGTTCGAATACCACGACGTCGGCCGTATGCCCGGCAATGCGCTCGCCGGCGATCAGGCGAAAATCGTAGTATTGCGCGAGGCTGCGCACCTGTTCGGGCGACAGCGACGGAAACGCGTTACGAAACGTGCGCGGTTCGATGCGCATCATCTTGGCGTCCGGGAAGTAGTACCGAACTTCACCGCCACTGCGTATGATCTCGCGCGGCGCGCCATCCTGGCTGGTGAGCTTTTCCCATTCCTGCCCGCCGTCGCTCATGTGCACGACCCGCGAGGTTTCCATGCGCGGGCCCATCTGGTAGACGATGACGCCGGTGTAATTCAACGTGCGCGCCGCATTGGCCACGCGGGCGAGCCATTGCGCCGCGTCCTGCGCGAAGGCACCCGGCGCGGCCAGCAGCGCGGCGAGCATCGCCGCCACGGCGCCCGCACGGCGCGCCGCGCCGCGACAAGTGGACAACATGGGCTTCATTGCGTCGATACCATCACGGCCGCGGCGGCGTTCCCGAGGCAACCGCGGCCCGCAGGTAGGTGCCGCCGCCCTGGATGGCCGAGGCCGGCGAATATTCCTGATGCGCGACGAGGTATTCGGTGGGGACGTCGCCTGCCGGCTTGACCTGGGCCAGGCGCACGGTGGAGGCCTCACGGGCCTTGGCCACGGCCAGCGGCGGCGCGTCGACCATCGAGAATGCGGTCCACCCCACCACGGTGACGGCGGCCAGCGTGGCGGCCACGGCCCACGCGAAGGTGGCCGGCGCCGCCTGCCGCGACGAGCGGCTGGCGGCAGGCGCCAGCACCGTGGGTTCGGCCGCCAGCGTGGCGGCGAAGCGCCGCGCAAACCCCGGCGCCACGCCGTGGGTGCCGCGCAGGTGGTCGCCGATCGCGTGATAGCAGACCCAGGTCTGCAGCGCGCTCTCGGACTTCAGTTCCGCGCAAAAGCGCTCGAATTCGCCGTCGTCGAATTCACCATCCATCAAACGCGAAATATGCTCGTTCATCACCATCTCCGGTTCAAGTCGGTGCCGAGTTGCGGGCGCAACTCGGCGGCAATCGCTTCGCGCGCGCGGAAGATCCGCGACCGCACGGTACCGATCGGCCACCTCATCACTGCGGCGAGTTCCTCATAGCTCAACCCTTCGATCTCGCGCAGCGTGATGGCCGTGCGCAAATCCTCGGGTAACGCGTCCATCGCCCGGTTGACGGTCTCGGCGATCTGCTTGCCCACCAGTTCGTCTTCCGGGGTCGAGCTGGTACGGAGCTGCTCGGCGTCTTCAAAACCTTCTGCTTCCTCGTTGTCGAACGCGGTCGAGGTTGGCGCCCGCCGGCCCATGGCCACCAGGTAGTTCTTCGCCGTGTTGATCGCAATGCGATACAACCACGTGTAGAACGCACTGTCGCCCCGGAAGCTTGGCAGCGCGCGGTACGCCTTGATGAAGGCCTCCTGCGATACGTCCTCGACTTCCGCCGGGTCGCGCACCAGCCGCGACAACAGCCGTCCCAGCTTGCGCTGGTATTTCATGACCAACAGCTCGAAAGCGCGCTTGTCGCCACGCTGCGCCCGCTCCACGAGCTGCTGATCGATTTCGCGATCACCCATCCGCGGGTATTCCCTGAATCAATCGTTGTTCGTTGTTATCCCGCGCCATGGCGGGGGCGCTTGCCGCGGGTGCCGCCCGCACTGCTCGCTGCAGTTTCGGCATCGCGACGCAGCGTACGCCTGGGGATAAAGACTGCCGCACGAAGGTTAAGTTCACTCGATGGCCACAGGCGCCTGCACCCGGCGATCGCTGTTGATCTTGTCCAGGACAACCGTAGAGCGAATTTGCCCCGTCGTGATACCCCGCAGATTGCGCAGTTCCGGCGTGGCCAACCGCGCCAACGCGGCGCGCGCCGTGGCGTCGAGGAGCCCCAGCTGGTCCAGCACACCGACGGTGGCGGCATGCAAGCCGCGCATGTTGCCGTCGGCCACCTTGATGGCGATGCCCCAGCCGCGGCTGCGAATACTCATCGCGCGCACCCCTTCCGCGCCGATCTTGCTGACCCAGTCGCCACGTCCGGCGCGCGCCAGCGCCAGGTCGGCGCCTTGCTCGCCGGAGACCATCTCGGGGTGGATGGTCATCGCGTCGGCCAGCTGGCGCGGCGCGTGCCCGTAGTCGGGATCGACCACGGCAGCACCCAACCGGGCAAAGCCGGTGGCCAGCGCCGCGAGCGGCATCGCGTAATTGGGCGCCGAACAGCCGTCGATGCCGGGCACCAGCGCCTCCTCGCGCACGCCGGTGAAACGGCTCACCGCTTCGCGGATCGCCTGCTGCAGCGGATGGCCGAGCGCCAGGTAGTCGTGCTTGTCGTGGCCGCACATGACGCAATACGCCAGCATGCCGCTATGTTTGCCCGAGCAGTTGTTGGCCAGCGGCGAATACGGCGGCGGTGGCGGCACCTCGCCCCGCGCCTCGAAGCAATACGGCGCATGCGTGCCGCACTGGAGCTCGCTGGCGATATTGCCGGCCTTGGCCAGCATGGCGGCGGCCGCTTCGACGTGGCGCGTTTCGCCGGCATGGCTGGCGCACAGCAACGCCACCTGCGGCGGCGTGTAGCCGAAGCGTGCCACGCCGCCGGCGGCGACAAAGGGCAACGCCTGCAGCGGCTTCAATGCACTGCGGGTAAAGGTCATGAAATCCGGATCACCGGATGCGAACAGCAACGCGCCGTCATGCGCGCACACCGCCACCGAACCGCGATGCGTGCTTTCGACGATCGCACCACGCGTGACCTCGGCCAGCGGGGCGTGGGTAACGTGGGCGGTGGGTGAGGAAAGGGGCACAGGGGCGGCAACGGACGAAGATAACCCGTGATTATCGCCCATTCCCGTAATCGCGGCCGAACTTCGCCACGCTCCGCTACTTCTCCGCGGCCAGCGACGCCTTGATCTGTTCCAGCGCCGACGGGTCCTCGATCGTGGTGAGGTCCCCCGGATCGCGGCCTTCCGCCAATGCCTGCAACGAACGTCGCAGCAGTTTGCCCGACCGCGTCTTGG
>JANMCS010000169.1:0-17669 GCA_031361405.1 Betaproteobacteria bacterium | reverse complement strand
TGGGGTTGGGTCCGGCCGCGGCCATGCGAGTCGTGCGGTGGGCAATGACCTGCGCCGAAGCCATCGACATTTCGCCGATCTTCCAGGCCAGGTTCGTCCATGCCATGACCGGGTTGCGCGAAGCGCTGCGTTTGATTCGTTTCACGAAAGTCCTTGCTGGTTGTGACCACGTTGCGTTTCCAGCCCCATCGGCGGAGCAGTGTCAGCCAAGAATGCGCCGATAGGAATCCCGATCCGCCTGGTAGCATACACAAGCTGAGGCCTTCAGGCCGCGACGGTCCAGTACGGTGATGTCGCCACGACTGTAGCGGATCAACCCGGCGCGCTTGAGGGCACTTGCCGCCTTGGTCACACCCACCCGCCGGACGCCCAGCATCAGAGCCAGGAACTCCTGCGTCACGTAAAAGGTGTTGTCGTGGGCGCGGTCCTGGGTCATCAGCAGCCAGCGCGCCAAACGCGATTCGACCACATGAAAGCGCGTGCAGGCTGCCGTCTGCGCAAGTTGTGCGAGCTGGTAAGCGACATAGCGGGCAATTGCCTGCCGCAGCGCATCGTTCCGCGCGAGCTCGCCGACGAATATCGCCGCGTCCATCCGCAATGCCGTGCCTGCACCCTGCACCACGGCGCGCATCGGCGAACCGTCCACGCCAAGGGCCAGCGTGATGCCGAACATGCCTTCGTCTCCAATCAGGCCGACTTCAAGCGAGGACTGGGTATCCACCGGCATGATCAGCGAGATGAAACTGGTGGTCGGAAAAAAGACATGGGCAATGGGCAGTCCAGGCGCATGCAGCGCTTGGGCAAAGGTCAGTTCGACAGGAACACAAGCTTCCCGCGCGCGGTGCCTGTCCCGGTCGGGCAGCGAATCGAGCAGCCGATTGACACCGGGAGTCCGTTTGTTCGATGGCACCGTCACTCTCCTCACGCGGCGACGAAGCGCATTCGATGCAAGCGGGAGAATTGGAAACCGATTCTGATGCCCGATGACAACGACTTGGCGCGGCTTCACCATCCGCGAGAGGGGAGACTAAGTGGAATCGCCTGGCGTGTCTGCGCGCCAACGTACATAGCGACCAATGGCCATCAACGACTATTGGCCTTCGAGTTGGGCGTGCGGCCGTTCCACCTGCGTGGTGCTGGAGGCGGTAACGCGAGGCAACAGCCGGTCGAACTCCGTCTTGACCACTTGATAACACTCGCAGGAGCGCGCCTCCAGTAGCTTGCGATCGAGCACCTTGATCTTGCCTCGAGTGTATTGAATTACACCGGCTTCCTGCAGTTTGCCCGCGGCCTCGGTGACGCCTTCCCGCCGTACGCCCAGCATATTGGCGATCAGTTCCTGCGTCATCGACAACTCGTTGCTGGGCAATCGGTCAAGACTCAGCAACAGCCACCGGCATAGTTGCTGATCGACCGAATGATGCCGGTTGCAAACTGCGGTCTGCGCCATCTGGGTGATCAGCGCCTGCGTATAGCGCAGCAGCAAGTGCATGGTGGGACCGAAGCGGCCGAATTCGGCTTTGAGCAACCCGGACTTCAGGCGATAGGCATGGCCGGCACTCTGCACGACGGCGCGGCTGGGCGTGGAGTCACCGCCCATGAACAGCGAAATGCCGAGGATGCCCTCGTTGCCCACGACCGCGATTTCAGCGGATGCACCATCCTCCATCACGTACAGCAGCGACACGATGCACGTGGTGGGAAAATAGACGTGGTGCAGCTCGTCGCCGGATTCATAGAGCACTTCGCCCAGCGCCATCGCGACCAGTTCCAGATGCGGCGCCAAACGATCATGGTCGGCGGCCGGAAGGACGCTGAGCAGGTGATTCTGGTGCGGGTTATGACGCGATGACGCGGACAATCGCTGCACCTCGTTGGGGCCGCCGGGCATGCCACCCGGGCGGGGGATTTGAAGGTGGATTCCTATTCTAGGCCGTTTCCGGCCCAATAGTGTGCGCTGACGAACATAGTGGCTCGATTTCAAGCGCTCCGAATGCAGGCGCGTCGAGCCCGGGGCATCGGCCGATGGGGGCCGGCGTTACTGCCGATATTGCGGATTCTGCGATTGGCGGTACGCGCCGCGCTGCCAATCGGGCTTGTCGCCGTAGGGGTAATCGTTGGCAATGCGGCGTCCCGACGAGATGACATTGCTCATGCCCGGCAGCGACGCATAGTCGCCGGGACCGAACGTGCGGCATTCGCCGCGGAAGTCGGCATCGCTGCAGAAGATCCAGTAGCCGCTCTCCACGCGCAGCGATGATGCCCGATCGTTGAAGCCCGTCATGCCCAGATTCGGCATCATTTCATTCACCGGGTAGCCGCGTCCGGAAAGGTTGGGCCCCTCGTACAGGGTCGCCCGGGCATCGCGGCTGCGGCTGCGGTTGTCGGGGCGATTTTCGGCATAGCGGCCGCCAACCGGCCGCGCCGAACTGATGCGGCCGGCATAGGCGCCGAGGTTGGGATACGCGCCGGGCACCAGGACTGAGCAACCGCCGCTGAATTCGGCATCGATGCAGATTTCCCAGCGCCCTTCGTGCACGACCGCCGAATAGACGCGATCGTTCATGCCATTGCGCGAAAAGTTTTCACTGGGCCGATCCAAAGCAAACTGGCGACCGCCGAAATTCTCACTTTGGTAGAACGTAATGCTTTCGGCCCCTGCCGCACACGCGGCGAAAACCAGCAGGCTGCCTGCCAGTACATTGAATTGTCGGTTCATGGTGTCGCCTTTTCCAAGCCAGGTGGATGCGGAAACCGCCAGTACGGTCGGAGTCCGTACCTGCGATGGTTGAATGCGCCGCCAAGGCATGGCGCAGCCGTGGACCAAGGTTAGGCGAGCAGGCGCAGTGCGTCGGTACGCTAGCGCACCTTAGCCGCAGCACTACATCGCGCTCGCGGCAATCTCGACCAGCACGCGGTGCGTGCGGTGATCGTCGACCAGCGGCACCGCGTCGCCCGACAGTTCGACGGCATCCAGCGTCATGCGCCGTATCCCGGTTCGTTCGCCAGGCCGGGCCACGACCTGCGTCACCTCGATCACATAGACGGAATTGCCATACCGATAGTGCACCGAGAACGTGCTCCAGTCGGCAGGCATGCAAGGTGCAATACGCAGGCGATTGCTCTCGCGCGCGAGTCCGAGCAGCGATTCGGTGATGAGCCGGTACATCCAGCCTGCGGAACCGGTGTACCAGCTCCATCCGCCGCGTCCGGTGTGCGGCGCGAGCGCATAAACGTCGGCGGCGACCACATAGGGTTCGACCTTGTAGGTGGCGACACCCTCCGGTGTCAGCGCGTGATTGACGGGATTGAGCATGCGCATCAGCGCCCACGCGCGTTCGCGCTCACCAAGCGCGGCGAAGGCCATGGCCGCCCAGATCGCGCCATGCGTGTACTGGCCGCCGTTTTCGCGAACGCCCGGGACATAGCCGCGGATGTACCCGGGGTCGAGCGCGGAATGGTCGAACGGCGGATCGAGCAACTGGATCAAACCCCGGTCGCCACGCACGAGGAACTGGTCGACGGCGCGCATCGCCAAGCGTGAGCGCCCGGGGTCGCCAACGCCGGAGAGTACTGCCCAACTCTGCGCGATCGAATCGATGCGGCATTCGACGTTGCTGGCGGAACCCAGCGGCGAGCCGTCATCGAAATAGGCGCGGCGATACCACTCGCCGTCCCAGCCATGCTGCTCCAGGTTCTGCCGCAGCTTGATGCCCTCCGCATCGCAGCGCTCGGCGAACGCCGCATCGCCCTGCAGCAGCGCCACGTCGGTGAATTGCCGCAATACTTGACACAGGAAGAAGCCCAGCCAGACACTTTCGCCGGCACCCTTGATGCCGACGAGGTTCATGCCGTCGTTCCAGTCGCCGGACCCCATCAGCGGCAGGCCATGCGCGCCGAACTGCAGCGCATGCGTGATCGCCCGTACGCCGTGCTGATAGAGCGTGGCGGTGGTGGCGGAATGCGTCGGCAGGTCGTAGTACGAATCGTCGCCGGCATTGACCGGACGACCTTCCAGGAAGTGGATCGATTCGTCCAGCACCTTGCGGTCGCCGGTGGCCTTGACGTAGCGCGCCGTCGCCAGCGGCAACCACAGATAGTCATCCGAACAGTGCGTGCGCACGCCGCGGCCGGCCGGCGGATGCCACCAGTGCTGGACATCGCCTTCGACGAACTGCCGTCCCGCGCAGCGCAACAGGTGCTCGCGCATCAGTGCGGGCTCGGTATGGACCAGCGCCATCGAGTCCTGCAACTGGTCGCGGAAGCCAAATGCGCCGCCCGATTGGTAGTAGCCGCTGCGCGCCCACATCCGGCACGCCACGGTCTGGTACAACAGCCAGCCATTGGCGAGCACGTTGAGCGCTGCATCGGGCGTTTCCACCTGCACCGCACCCAGCGTGCGCGACCACTGCGCATGGACGGCCTCCAGCGCTGCGTGCACGGCGCCGGACATGCGGAAGCGCTGCACCAGATTACCGGCATCGGCAGCATTGCGTCCCACGCCCAGCCTGAACACGATCTCCCGCTCCTCGCCATCGGCCAGTTCGAACGGGATCTGCATGGCCGCGCATGGATCGAGGGCTGCGCCCACCTTGCCGGACAACCGCGATCGCGCCATGGCCGCCGGATTGCGCAGCGTGCCATTGCGGCCGATGAATTCGGCGCGGTCGCCGGTAATGCTGCGGGCCGCGTCATCGACATCGAAGAACGCAACCCGGTCCGGGAACTCGGTGTTATAGAAATTGCGCGCCAGCAGCGCGCCGGTCCGGGGATCCGTCTCGGTGATCACGTGCATCGTGGTCTTGGGACGCAGGTCGCCCAGCACCCACTCGACGTAGCCGGTGGCCGAAATCCGGCGCGTGCGTCCCGACACATTGCGAATCTTCAGCACCGAGAACTTGACCGCGGCGTCGATCGCCACGAACACGCACAGCTCGGAACGAATGCCGGCTTCGTCATGCTCGAAAATGCTGTACCCGAAGCCATGCCGGGTGACATAGGTTCCGGTCCCGCGAACGGGCAAGGCCGCGGGCGACCAAAAGTGTCCGGACTCCTCGTCGCGAATGAATAATGCCTCACCGCTGGCGTCGCTCACGGGATCGTTGTGCCACGGCGTCAAGCGGAACTCGTGTGCATTCTCGCTCCACGTGTAGGCAAGCCCGCTCTCCGAAATCACCGTCCCGAAGGCGGGATTGGCCAGCACGTTGGACCACGGCGCGGGCGTGGTCTGGCCGGGCGCGGTGGTGATGACGTATTCGTTGCCTTCCGGCGTGAATCCGCCGAGGCCGTTGGTGAGGATCAGTTCGCGCGCGGGCAGGCGAGCGGCAGCCGCTTCGGCGTGGCGCGGCCGGGTTGGCACGAGGCGCGGGATCCGCGCCTCCGCGGGGCCGCGGCGCATGACCTGCTCCACCAGGCTGCCCCGGCGATCGGTGATGATGGCGCGGGCCACGGTTTGCAGCAGGATTCGATCCTCGTCCGCGATCTGCTCCGCGCGCCGCACAAAAATGCCGCCGGGTCGATCCATCACATGCGCTTCGACCCCCGCGGCCACGAGGCCCATGATCTGATCCTGCAGGACCTGCCGGTAGCCGCCGCGATCCTCGTTCCAGATCACGAGGTCAACGGCCAGCCCTTTCAGCCGCCAGTAGGCGTGGGCCTGCACCATCCGGCGCACGAGATCGATGTTCTCGGTGGCGCCGATCTGCACCAGCACGATCGGAAGATCGCCCGAGATCGCATAGCTCCACAGACCTGATTGCCCGCGCCGGTTCCGCAGCAACACATGGGTTTCCGCGCGCAGCGACGCATTGGCGTAGATCACGGAACCCGCCAGACGCGCATAAAGCTGCGCATCCGATTCGGTGGCATTGATCTGCCGCAGTGTCACGAAGCTGTGCGTCCAGGCCAGCTCGAACACGCGGTCCGCCAGGTGCCGGTCCTGGTATTTCCCGATGAGTCCGAGCGCGGCGTCACGCGTGTCGGCAATGCCGGAAGCAATATCGATGGTTGCCGTTTGCATCGGGTCGAGCGTGATCCGGTGGCGGATGGCAACGATCGGATCGAGGACCGAGCCCTGATGGCCGCCCAGCGGCCCGGCGACGGTCATGGCCTGCGGTGCGACCACGGTGTGGCCACGGCCGATGAAGGCCATGCGATCCGTCTCGTAGGACACCTCCTGCGAGACCGGGCCGTGGATTGCCATCAGGTGGAACATCCACGGCACTTGTTCGTCCAGCGAACGAGGCCGCCGGGTGCACAGCAGCGCCTGCCGGGGTGCGACGATTTCCGTCTGCACGAACAGATTGGAAAAGGCGGGATGCAGCGCGTCCGCGGCCGCTGGTGCCAGCGCCACTTCCGCATAACTGGTGACATCGATCGTGCGTCGAGACCGCGACCGGTTGGTGATGTGCACCCGGCGCAGCTCGATATCATCCTCGGGCGACACGACGATCTCCGTGTGCGCTTCGAAGTCGTTGTCGTGGCGGCGAAACTCGGCGCGGGCTTCGGTGAAGATGGCTTCGTAATGCGTGGGCCGCTTGAGCGTGGGCTGATGCGCAGCGGACCAGTACTCGCCGGTGGCCACCTCGCGGATATAGCAGAACGTGCCCCAGTTGTCGCACGTGCTGTCCTCGCGCCAGCGCGTGACGGCGAGATCCTTCCAACGACTGCTGCCGCCACCCGCGTTGGTGACCATGACGTGATAGCGGCCGTTCGACAGCAGTTGCACTTCCGGAACCGCGGTATCGGGGGTCGCGATCACGCGCACCGGCGGCTCCGCGCCCTCCGCGAGGCCGCGAACGGCAGAAAGTTCGGCCGGCTGTGCATAGACCGCGGTCGTCTTTGGCGGACGCTCCTGCAGCAGCAGCAACGTGGCCTTGAACTGCGGATCCGACTCGAAGCGGCGCTGCATGGGCCGCGCCAGCAGCAGGTGCGTGAGGGACAGCAGGACCATCCCCTGGTGATGCGCCATGAACGACCGCACGACCGCATTCGTCTGTCCCCGCTGGACGCGCGCGGGGGTGTAGTCAATGGCCTCGTACAGACCGTAGCGCCCGGCCAGCCCCTCCGCCGCCAGCCGCTGCAGGTTGTGGCATGCGGCTTCCGGCGCCACCAGCAAAGCCAATGCCGACGCATAGGGGGTCACCACCAGGTCGTCGGCCAGCCCGCGCTTCAGGCCGAGGCCCGGCACGCCGAATGCCCGATACTGGTAATTCAAGTTGGCATCCACTGCGTTGTAGCCTGATTCCGAAATGCCCCACGGCACACCGCGCTGCTTGCCGTACGCGATCTGCCGTGCCACCGTCGCACGACAGGTCTGGTCGAGCAACGTGTTGTCGTACGCAGGCATCACCAGCATCGGCATCAGGTATTCGAACATCGAGCCGCTCCACGACAGCAACACCGATTGCCCGCCGGAAGTGGTGAGGAGGCGCCCCAGCGCAAACCAGTTCTCCTGCGGTATCTGGCCCTGTGCAATACCCACGAAACTGGTGAATCGCGCTTCCGACGCCAGCAGGTCGTAGTAGCTCGGATCGCGCCGGTGCTCGTCGACGTTGTAGCCGATCGCCAGCAGGTGCCGTGCGTCGTCGTAGAGAAACCCGTACTCCATGCGCGAGAGTTCATCGCACTGGTACGCGAGGCGCTCGATCTGCCCGGTCCGTTCGGCCGCACGTTCGCTGGCCACGGTGACGGCATGGGCCAGCTGGTCAAGCCAGGCGACACCGGCGGCCGACGGTTCAGTATCGCGGCGGTGCTGGATCAGCGGTAACCTGGCATGCGCGAGTCCGACCAATTGGCGCAATGTCGGAATGCCGATGGCGTCGACCAGATCGGCCTGTCCGCGGGGTGGCGCGGGCAATGCGCTCCACGGTGCGAGCCATGCCAGCTCGTCGCGCACGATCCGGCATTGACGGACCAGCGCGTCGCTCCAGAAGGTCACTTCGCTGGCCGGCGCGCTCACCGCAGCGTCATCCGGGCCGGGCACGAACGTGCTGACGGCCGCAATACTGGCGTCAAATCGGTCCAGCCAGATGTTCACCGCCGCGATCGTCGCGGGCCGCGAATCGTAAGCGGTTTCAAGGTCCCGCTGCAGCCGCAGGAGCGGCGCCGGCAACGCGCCGCCGACGGCATCGGCGAGCGCGCGCAGCGTGTCGCCCAGGCCTTCGAAGGCTTGCAACAGCAGGACGGGTTCGTCGATCAGTGCCAGCAATCCTGGCCGCAGCGTCATCAGGTGGCCGGCGAGGTTGCCGCTATCCACCGCCGATACGTAGAGCGGCGGCATGGGCCGCAAGGTCAGCGTGTCGTACCAGTTGTAGAAATGTCCTTCGTGCCGCTCCAGCGCGTGCATCGTGTCGATGGCGTTGGACGTGCGGGCGAGCATTTGTCCGGCCGGGATGTAGCCGAAATCGTACGCGGCGAGGTTGGCCAGCAGCGCCAGGCCCATGTTCGTCGGCGACGTGCGGTGGGCGATCGTGGCAACCGGATGCTCCTGGATGTTGTCCGGCGGCAGCCAATGGTCGTCCGGTCCGACGCAGGTTTCGAAGAATGCCCACGTTCGTCGCGCCAGCTTGCGCAGGAAGATGGTCTGGTCCGTGGACAGCCGTGCCTCGCGGCGCAGCAGCGGACGACTCAGCCACCACGCAATCACCGGCGACATCAGCCACAGCAGCAGGATGGGCCACGCCTGCGCAAGCGCGGATGGCGCGTATGCAGCCAGCCCGGCTGCGGTGCCCGTCGCAATGACGGGAGCAATCCACATGGATTGGAACGACGCCGCCAATGCCGATGGGCGTCCACCGTCGTCGACGCGCGGTCGAGCCGGTGCGTCAGCAACCGATGGATTCCATTCGAGCAGGCCTTTATGCGTGAACAACATCCGCCACGCCGTGCGCGCAACGGCATCGAGATTGACGGTCGCCTCATAGGGCAGAAATGCCAGCGCCACCAGGGTCTGCGCCGCGTGAAGGCCCGCGGCATCCGCCGCCGCGATGAGATGCTGGCGCCACAGCACTTCCTCCGGCTTGCGTACCAGTGCAACGAGACTGGCGCTCGCCGACGGCAGCCAGAGAATCGCAATGACCACCAGCGTCCACAGCGCGTCGTCGGGCAATATGGTCCACCCCAACAGCAGCAACAGGGTCAATCCCGCCGGCACCAGGCTGCGGCGGAGGTTATCGAAGAGCTTCCACAGCGAAAGGGCCGACAACGGATTTCTAAGTCGCCGCGGTCCGGGTCCGGGCACGAAGGGCAGCAACCATCCCACCAGCTGCCAATCGCCACGAATCCAGCGATGGCGACGCGCGACGTCGGCGCTCACCGTCGACGGATAATCCTCGTACAGCTCGACGTCGGAGAGCAATGCGGAACGCGCGTAGCAGCCTTCGAGCAGATCGTGACTGAGGATGCGCGTTTCGGGAAAGCGATAACCGACGGCGCGCTCGAAGGCGTCGACATCGTAAATGCCCTTGCCGATGAACGAGCCTTCACCGAACACATCCTGGTACACGTCGGAGACCGCGCGGGTATAGGGATCGACGCCAGGATCACCTCCGTGCATGCGGGCATACCACGACCGGTTCACGCCCGGCAGGCTGACGCTCACCCGCGGCTGCAGGATGCCGTAGCCTTCAGTCACCAGTTCACCCCCTTGATTCCGGTCCGGGGTGGCGAAGCGCGCACGATTGAGCGGATGCGCCATCACGCCGACGAACTGACGCGCCGAATCGCGCGGCAGCTGGGTGTCGGTATCGAGCGTGATCACATATTGCACATCCGCCAGCCCGGCTGTGTCGCCGACGATCAATGCAAAACGGTCGCTGCCACGACCGCGGAGAAACGCATTGAGGTCCGCCAGCTTGCCGCGCTTTCGCTCATGGCCCATCCACACGCCTTCCTGCGGGTTCCAGCGGCGCGGACGGTGAAACAGGAAGAAGATATCGCTGCTGGCGCCAGCCGTTGTCGCAGCCGGCGGCCGCCGGTATTTCCTGTTCAGCTCCTCGATGCCGTGACGCGCATGCAGCACCAGCGCTGCATCCGCGGGCAGCATCTCGGTCGCCGCGTCCTGCCAGTCGGTCAGGAGTCCGAAGTGCAGGTTATCGTCCCGGTTGGCGAGGAACCTCACTTCCAGCGCTTCGACGAGCTGCTCGATGCCCTCCGCACTGGCGAGCATCGTCGGCACCACCACCAACGTCCGCGACTGGGGCGGTATACCCATCGCAAAGTCCATCCGCGGCAACGGACGGGGCGTCACCGCCAGCGTCACCAGCCAATTCACCATGCCCAGCGCGAGTTGGCTGGTGGTCAACAGCAGCAGGGCGCCGAGCAGCACCAGACCGGGTGCGGCGATGCCGTCGTCACGGGCAACGACCAGCAGTGGCGCGGTGACCCCGGCGGTCACGAGCGCAACGCTCCCCAGATAGAGCAGCAACGGCACCCGTCGTGCCGTCCGGCACAGCGCCTCGAGCGCGGGAACGCGCATCTCCGCGGCGCGCTCGAGCTGTGGTCGCCCCTTGTCGACCAGGTAGAAGCCCACATGGGCGGCACGCGCATCGTCGCCGTCGTAACCGGCATGGCCGGCCGTGGCGTGATACGCGAGCTGGATCGCCTTGCGCGCCACCTCGGTTTCGGAACGGTGGCTGCTCTTCGCAATTTCCTCCACGACGTGCCGATAGCGGTCGCGGGTTGCAAAATCCATCCGGCCATAAAGTCCGCCGGGATCCTCCCGCAATTTCTGCTCGACGATACTCATCGCCTCGACGAAATCACGCCAGTCCATCGACCCCAGCAAGCGCAGGCTGCCGATGGTGTTGCTGATCGACAGCTGCACCCCCGCCTGGTCCTGCGCCTCCCGCTGCACCAGTTGCTCGATCGAGAAGCCCGACTCCGCGAGCCGCTGCTCGATCCATGTAAGGGGCAGCGCCAAAGCTGCGCTCTGGCCTTGCAACCGGCGCGCGAGCTCGGCCACGAACGAACTCACCATCGGTGGATTCGAGCGCGCCATGTCTGCGAGCACCAGGATCAGGCTGTTGGGGTCGTTCACGGCGACGCTTGTCATCTGGTCGGCCCAGGCGTGCGCGCGGTCGCGATGGACCGCACCCACGGCAATCCGGACGCTGACGCGCCGCAGATTTTCAATCAACGCCAGCCGCAGCATGATGGGAATGGCCCACAGCTCACCCAGCTTGAGCGGCGCCACGGTCTGGTAGGCGGCGACAAAGCGCGACAGGCTCTCCGCATCGATTCTGCCGTCGCCGTGCGCGATCGCCTCGTAGGCAAGGTCATACACGCGCGGCATGCCGACGGCAGGTCCATGCGCGAGGCAGGGCAATTCGCGGCTATAGCCCTTCGGCAGGTGCCGCTTCGCCGTTCTGATCTGCTCTTCGACCAGGTAAAAATTGTCGAGCAGCCACTCGCCAGCCGGCGTCACGCGACGATTGGCCGATACCACGGAGGTGAGCCGGGCGCACACGTCGACCAGCACTTCCTCGTTCCGGGCCAGACGCGCAAGCAACTGGTCGGGTACGCGCCTGGAAGCCAGCCGGTGCGCCACGGCCAGCTTCTTGCCATGCTGTTCCATCTGGTCGGCGCTGAAGAGTTCCGAGCGAATCGGCGGCTCGTCCTCCACCGACATGGCAAGCGTTTCCGCGCGACGGAACGGCGCGACGATCCGGCGCCATCGTGCAACGAATGTCCGCGTGCCTGAATCCAAAACGCAAATCCTCTTCAATGCCGTACCGCCGCGTGATCAATCAGGCAGCCACGCTTGGGCAGCAGTGGACAGTAGCAGGCGGCCCCGACATCCTGCGTCCGCGAAAGGAGAAAGAGCGTTTCGCTGAGGGTTCATTGCGGCGATGTCCTACAAAACCTTGGCGTCAACGCGTACTTACGGTCGCCATCGGTTGGCTTCATGATTGGCCACGCGGTCAACGCAATTCGACACTCCACCGTTGTTGACGCAGTGCGCATCCACCACGCGATCTCACATCGGTGAGGGCATTCAACGCCGCGCTCGCATACCTGACACAAGGAATCCCCATGCCTATTGAGCACTTCAAACTTCGCTCGCTCGCTGTGGTTGCAGGGATTGCACTGATGGCTTTTGGCAGCGCTGCCAGCGCCGATCCGCCATCGCGGGTGGCGCGCCTCGGTTACATCAGCGGCTCCGTGAGTTTTTCCCCCGCCGGCGAGAACGACTGGATCCAATCGACGGTCAATCGTCCGCTGACTACCGGTGACCGCCTGTGGGCCAATCGTGGTTCGCGCGCCGAAATCCAGCTGGGCGGCGCGATGCTCCGCATGAGCGCCGACACCGGTCTGTCGGTGTTGAACCTTGACAACCAAGTCACGCAATTGCAATTGACGCAAGGTACCCTGGGTATTCGCGTGCGTCGCCTCAACCCCAATCAGGTGTTCGAGATCGACACGCCGAACCTTGCCTTCACGGTGCGCCAACCGGGTGATTACCGGATCGAAGTGGAGCCTGACGGCAGCGCCACCACCATCGTCGTGCGCCGGGGCCAGGGCGACGTATACGGCGAAGGGGCATCGTATGTGATCGACTCGCGCCAGCCGTATCGGTTCTTCGGTACCGGCCTGCGCGAATACGAATACGTGGACATCCCGCGCGTCGATGAATTCGACCGCTGGGCCAACGCGCGCGACCGCACTTACGAAACCTCGGTCTCGGCCCGTTTCGTGTCGCAGGACGTCGTCGGCTACCAGGATCTCGACGCCAACGGCACGTGGCGCGTGGACGCCTCCTACGGCAATGTGTGGATCCCGACGCGCGTTGCCGCCGGATGGGCGCCGTACCGCGATGGACATTGGGCCTGGGTCGACCCGTGGGGCTGGACGTGGGTGGACGATGCACCCTGGGGCTTCGCGGTATCGCACTACGGCCGCTGGGCCAATTTCAGCGGCACGTGGGGTTGGGTGCCCGGCCCCGTGCGCAGCAATGCGTACTACGCCCCGGCATTGGTCGCCTTTGTCGGCGGCAACAACTTCCAGCTCTCCATTTCCAGTGGCAATGTCGGCGGTGTCGCGTGGTTTCCGCTTGGACCGCGTGATGTCTATCAACCGGCCTATGCAGTAAGCCGCGGCTATTTCGAAAACGTCAACCGCACCAACACGGTGATCAACAATACCGTCATCAACAACTATTACAACAACTCCAACATCACCAACGTCGTCTACGCCAATCAGCAGGTGCCGGGTGCCGTCGTCGCTGTGCCGACGACCGTGTTCGCGCAGTCGCAACCGGTATCCCGCGCTGCGGTGCGCGTGTCGGAGGACGTGGTCCGCGCGGCGCCCGTGGCCATGATGCCGTTCGTGGCGCCGACGCAGGTCAGCGTGCGTGGCGCCGCCCGCGCCGGCGACCAGCCGCCGCAGCGCACGTTCGAGCGCGAGGTCGTGGCCCGCTCGGCCCCCCCGGCAGCGCCGGTCGGCTTCGCCGCCCAGCAGCAGCAACTTGCCGCCAAGCCGGGCCAGCCGCTCGATGATAACGCCCGCAGGCAGCTGAAACCTGTCGCGGCGGCGGAAGCACCGGTCGTCCGTGTCGTTGCGCCCCAGCAAGTTGCAGCGCCGACGGCAGCACCGCCCGCCGCGGCACCGGTCGCACGGCCGGGCGAAGTGCGCAGGTCGGATGACCGCAAGCCCGGTGGTCCGTCGCCGGTGTCCCCCGCGCCGCTGGCTGCACCGGCCGCTGCGGCACCGCCTGCCATGGCTGCACCGGCCCAGCCCGCCCCCACGATGGAACAACGCGGCAGGCCCGACCAACGCGGCAACGATGCCCCGCGTGGCAACGACGGACAGCGTGGCAACGACGGACAGCGTGGACAAATGAACGCGCCGTCGCAGGCACCAGCGGGCATGCCTGTTCCCACCGCGCCACGGCAAGCGGACACCCCGCAGCAGTCTGCGCCGAGGCCCGTTGCGCCGGCGCCGGTCGCCCCCCAGCCTGCGCCGCGTCAGTTCACACCGCCGCAAGCTGCCGCACCTGCTCCCGCGCCCGCTGCAGCCGCGCCGGCAGCCCCCGTCGCCAGTCCGCCGGAGCAACGCGGCAATGCCGAACAACGCGGCAACGGCCTGCAGCAGCGTGGGCAACCGGCCACGCCGCCGCCGCAACTGCAGCGCGCCCCTGAAGCACGTCCTGCGGCCCCGCAAGCTGCTCCGCCAGCGCCAGCGCCGGCACCGCAGATGCAACCCGCAAGGCCCGCGCCACCGGTGGCCGCACCCAATGCACCACCGCCACCACCGCAGCAGCCTGTAGTGCGAGCGCCGCGCAATCCCGACCAGCAACCTGGTGGCGGCAAGCCCGACGATCGAAAGAAGGATGCCGACGAGTTGAAGCGCGACGAGGAACGCAAGCCGAAGGGATAGACCCCACTCGTACCACGGGCGCACGAACCAGGGCCGATGCGCATGCATCGGCCCTGCGCATTTTGGTAGGGTCAAGCGGGTGCCCGGAGCCGCGAACGCGGTGCGCTCCCGCGAATCCGCCGCTGCGCTATGTGTGTTTGCGCACAGACGCTTGGCGGTACGACCGGGACAATTTCAGGTGACGGTGAAAGCGTCGCCATTTCGCGATGCTGCCGCGATGCCCGTCCTCGACGGCCAAGCCCCACCTGAAAGTCGTCCATGCCTGATAAAGGAAGCGAATTCGACAGCTTCGACGACGTCGTCAAGTCCGCCCGCATCACCGAAATTCGACGCCAGGCGGCGCTGCTGAAGACGGGGGCTCTGCAGAATGCCATCCTGACCAGCGCCAATTTCTCGATCATCGCCACCGATGAAAAGGGAATCATCCAGCTCTTCAACGTCGGTGCCGAACGCATGCTGGGTTACCAGGCCGCCGAAGTCGTCAACCGGATCAACCCGAGCGACATCCACGACCCGGCGGAAGTCAGCGCGCGCGCCATGGCATTGAGCGCCGAGCTGGGCACCACGATCGCGCCCGGCTTCGAGGCGCTCGCGTTCAAGGCCTCGCGCGGCATCGAGGACAACTACGAGCTCACCTACATCTGCAAGGACGGCAGCCGCTTTCCTGCGATCGTGTCGATCACGGCGCTGCGCGACGATGCCGACGACATCATCGGCTACCTGCTGATCGGCACCGACAACTCGGTGCGCAAGGAGGTCGAGGTCGAGTTGCAACGGGCCATGGCGGTGGCCGAGAACGCCAACCTCGCCAAGTCCGACTTCCTGTCCAGCATGAGCCATGAGCTGCGCACGCCGCTGTCTGCCATCCTGGGCTTCGCGCAGCTGATGGATTCGGGCGCACCGATGCCCACACCGTCGCAAAAGCGGAGCATCGACCAGATTCTCAAGGCCGGCTGGTACCTGCTGGAGCTGATCAACGAAATCCTGGACCTGGCGCTGATCGAGTCCGGGAAACTGATGCTGTCCCTCGAACCGATCTCGCTCGCTGAAGTCATCCGCGAATGCCAGGCCATGGTCGGGCCGCAGGCGCACAAGCGCGACATCAGCGTGTCCTTTCCTCACTTCGACAATCCGTACGTCGTCAAAGCCGACCGCACACGGGTCAAGCAGGTGCTGATCAACCTGCTCTCCAATTCAATCAAGTACAACAAGCTTGGCGGCACGGTCGTCGTGGAATGCATCGAGATTCCGCCGGCACGCATTCGAATCTGCATCCGCGACAGCGGTGAGGGGTTGACGCCCGGCCAGCTGGGACAACTGTTCCAGCCGTTCAATCGTCTCGGCCAGGAGGCCAGCGTCGAGGAAGGCACCGGCATCGGGCTGGTGGTGTGCAAGCGACTGATCGAAAGCATGGGCGGCATCATCGGCGTCGAAAGCACGGTCGGCGCGGGCAGCGTGTTCTGGATCGAGATGGACCTCACGACGCAACGGCATTCGATCGCTGCGGCCGCCGAGTCCGTGGTGGCTACGCGTGTCGACGTCAACGCCACCTTGCAGACCCTGCTCTACGTTGAAGACAATCCGGCCAATCTGATGCTGGTCGAGGACCTCATCGCACGCCGCACCGACTTGCATTTGCTGACGGCGCTGGACGGGATCACCGGTGTCACCATCGCCCGCACGGAAAAGCCTGACGTGATCCTGATGGACATCAACCTGCCCGGCATCAGCGGCATCAAGGCGATGCAAATGCTGGCCGCTGATCCCGCCACCACGAACATCCCTGTGATCGCGCTCAGTGCCAATGCGATTCCGCGCGACATCAAGATCGGCATGGAAGCGGGCTTTTTCCGCTACCTGACCAAGCCCATCAAGGTCAACGAGTTCATGGATACGCTCGATGCCGCGCTGCAACTTGCGCAGTCGCGCGCGCTCGCCACCGCCACGGAGAATCGGCCGTGATGATCGCGGATGCGGATATCCGCAACGCCAGCATCCTGATCGTCGACGACCAGGAGCCCAACGTCACCCTGCTCGAGGAATTGTTGCGGGAGGCGGGCTACACGCGCGTGGCCTCGACGATGAATCCGCTGGAAGTCTGCGCGCTGCACCGGAGGCACGGCTACGACCTCATCCTGCTCGACCTGCAGATGCCGGGCATGGACGGGTTCCAGGTGATGGCAGGTCTCAAGACCAACGTGTCTGACAGCTACCTGCCGGTCATCGTGCTTACCGCACAGCCCGGCCACAAGCTGCGCGCGCTCCAGTCCGGCGCCAAGGACTTCATCAGCAAGCCGTTCGACCTGGTCGAAGTCAAGACGCGTATTCACAACATGCTGGAAGTGCGGCTGCTGTACAAGGCGCTCGAACGGACCAACGAAGTCCTGGAACTGGCCGTGCGGGAACGCACCGCCGAACTGCGTGAGAGCGAAGCGCGCTTCAAGAGCCTGGCGGAACTTGCGTCCGATTGGTACTGGGAACAGGACAGCATGGGTAACTTCACCAAGGTTTCCGGTCCTGTTCTCGAGATGCTTGGGTTGCGTGTCGACAGCTTCGAAGGTGAGGGCTGCATCAACACGATGGACGGCTGGAACGAGGCGGAACGCATCGCGCTGCACGCCAAGATCACTGCCCGCCAGCCATTCCTCGATTTCCTGTTCAGCCGCGCCAACGACGATGGCTCAAAGCAGCAGTATCGGGTGAGTGGCGAGCCGATGTTCGATCAGTCCGGGCGCTTTACCGGGTACCGGGGCATCGGTGTCGAGATGGCGGCCAGACCCTAGCGCCCGGGCCGTCGATCATTCGCCATGACCAGCCTCGAAAGCCCCAACCAGAACCACCTGCTCGCCGCCCTGCCGGCCGCGGAATTCGCACGCGTGGCACCGCATCTGGAGCGGGTGCCGATGCTGCTGGGCGAAACCCTCTACGAGCCCGGTGGCCAGTTGCGTCATGCCTACTTCCCCGCCACGGCCATCGTGTCGATGCTCTACATCATCGAGTCCGGCCAGTCGGCTGAAATCGCGGGCGTAGGCAACGAAGGCGTGTTGGGCATTGCGTTGTTCATGGGGGGCGACACGACGCCGAGTTCGGCAGTGGTGCAGACGGCCGGATACGGCTACCGGTTGCCGGGCAAGGTGCTGAAGCAGGAATTCGATCGCGGCGGTTTCATGCAGCGTTTGTTGCTGCGCTACACGCAGGCCCTGGTCACGCAGATGTGCCAGACGGCAGCGTGCAACCGGCATCATTCGATTCAGCAGCAGCTGTCCCGCTGGCTGTTGCTCACGCTCGATCGA
>JANMCS010000023.1:0-8695 GCA_031361405.1 Betaproteobacteria bacterium | reverse complement strand
GTAGGCCTTCGCCTCGCCACCGAACAACTTCGACAGCACCAGCGTCATCGCCGCCGTCAGCGTCGTCTTGCCGTGGTCAACGTGCCCGATCGTGCCCACGTTCACGTGCGGCTTCGTCCGTTCGAATTTGCCTTTAGCCATTGCGATTCCCCTGCTCTATCGTTGGTGCCCATGGCGTGGATTGAACACGCGACCTCTCCCTTACCAAGGGAGTGCTCTGCCACTGAGCTACATGGGCGCATGGTTCATTGCCGACGCGGCTTTCGCGCGTCATTCCAAAACCGGTGTCGCCTTGCTGCTTGTTACGCTACAAACCGAAAGGGCCCCGGCGGGAGCCGTTTCGGTTTGGAGCGGGTGAAGGGAATCGAACCCTCGTCGTAAGCTTGGAAGGCTTCTGCTCTACCATTGAGCTACACCCGCGAACTCGTGGTGGAGGGGGAAGGATTCGAACCTTCGAAGGCAGAGCCGGCAGATTTACAGTCTGCTCCCTTTGACCGCTCGGGAACCCCTCCTGAGGTTTTTCGACCGCAGAACCCGCGATTCTAGCAGGTTTCCGGTCCCTCGGTCAAACCCGCCCCGGGACCCACGCTGCGCGGCAGCAATGTCGTTGTTTGCCGGAAAATCAACGAGTTAGCCACTTCCCTGCCGTCCCGCCCATTGGATTTGGGATAATGTCTGGGTACCCGCCGAAAAACCCCAAAAGGAACCCCGATGCCCTGTTGCCATGCCGACTTCGCGCTGCTGGAAGGCAGCGATCGCGGCTTTACCATTGGCATGCCCACGTTTACGTTCGGTTCGGGGGTATTGGCCGAGGCCGGCGCCCAGGCGCGCGAACTCGGGCTGAAGCGTGTCGCGCTCTTCACGGACAAGCGCATTCGGACTAGCGAGCCCTACGCCACCGTCGCCCGCTCGCTCGCCGAAGCCGGGGTGGACATGGCGGTCTACGACGACGTGCAGATCGAACCGACCGATGCGTCCTTTGCCGAGGCCGCGGCGTTTGCAGCCGCGGCCGGCGTGGATGGCTACGTTTCGGTGGGCGGCGGATCGGTGATGGACACCTGCAAGGCAGCCAATCTCTACACGTCGCACCCGGCCCCGTTCATGACCTACGTGAACGCGCCCATCGGCGAGGGCCGCAAGGTGCCGGGGGCGCTTCTGCCGCACATTGCCTGTCCCACCACATCCGGCACCGGTTCGGAGACCACCGGCATCGCGATCTTCAACCTGCGTTCGATGAACGCCAAGACCGGCATCATCTCGCGCCGCCTGACCCCCACGATCGCACTGATCGATCCCGACGTCACGCGCACGCTGCCGCGGATGGCCATCGCCGCCACCGGCTTCGACTGCATGAGCCACGCGCTCGAAGCGATCACGGCGCGACCGTTCCCGCGCCGCGCCAGCCCGGTCACCGGCGTGGAGCGCCCGGTGTCGCAAGGGGCCAACCCCTTCTCCGACATGCTGGCCGCCGAAGCATTGGGCATCGTCGGCAAGTTCCTGGTGCGCGCGGTGAACGACGGCGCCGATCACGAAGCCCGCACGGAGATGATGTATGCGGCGATGCTCGCGGGCATCGCGTTCAACGCCTCCGGTTGTCACCTGCCGCACGGCTTGTCGTATGCGGTGTCGGGGCTGGCGCGCGATTGGCACGTGGACGGCTATCCGCCGGAGAAGTCGCTGGTGCCGCACGGCATGGCCGTGGTGCTCAACAATCCGTCCGTGTGGCGGTTCACCGCGCCGAAGAATCCCGCGCGCCACCTGCATTGCGCCTGCTGCCTCGGCGCCGACGCGCGCGACGCCGCGCCCGAGGACGCCGGCGAGGTCCTGGCGTCGCGCGTGATCGACCTGATGCGCGCCACCGACATGCCCAACGGATTGCAGGCGCTGGGCTTCGGCGATGCGCAGATCGAGGCGCTGGCCGACGGCGCCGAACCGCAGTACCGGGTGATCCGCAATGCGCCCGCGGACGTGGGGCGCCCGGAACTGACGGCGCTGTTCAAGAGCGCGATGAAGTACTGGTAAGCGCGCCGCGGCGCGCCCGGAACTCAGCCCGGTTCGACGCGCGGCAACGCGGGCTCGGACGCCAGGACTTCCGGCAACACCGGCTGCAGCACGCGTTCGACGCGCCGCGCCGGCAGCCGGACGGCAAACGTGCTGCCTTTGCCCGGTTCGCTGCTCACTTCAAGCTCGGCCTGATGGCGCAGCAGCACGTGCTTGACGATGGCGAGACCGAGGCCGGTGCCGCCGGTGGCGCGCGAGCGACTGCGATCCACGCGGTAGAAACGCTCCGTGAGACGGGGCAGATGTTCCGCCGCGATCCCGATGCCGGTGTCGGTGACCGCGAACACGCCGGTGCCGTCGGCATCCACGCGCCACGACAGCGTGATCGTGCCGCCTTGCGGCGTATACCGGATCGCGTTGGACACGAGGTTGCCGAACGCGCTGGCCAATTCGTCGCGGCTGCCGAGCACCCACGCCGCCTCGCCGATGTCGAGCGCCATTTCATGTTGGCCCGGGGCGAGGCCCTTGGCGTCGGCGGACACCTGCAACAGCAGCGGGATCACCGCAAAATGCTCGTCGGTCAGCGGATTCTGTTCGCTCTCCAGCGCCGACAGCGTCAGCAGGTCCTCGACCAGCCGCTGCATGCTGCCCGATTGCTCCTGCATCAGTTGCAGGAAGCGCGAACGCTGGCGCTCGTCGAGATCGAGTTCCTGCATTGTCTCCACGAAGCCGCTGATCACCGTGAGCGGCGTCTTCAGTTCATGCGAAACGTTGGCGATGAAGTCGCGGCGCATCCGCGCGACGGCTTCGATGCGCGTGATATCGCGGCTGATCAGCAATTTTTCCTCGACGCCGAAGGGCACGATCTGGATCGACAGCGTCACCCCGGCGTCGCGCTGCGAATCGATCGTGATCGGCTCGGTGAAGTCGGCGATCTCGAGATAGCGCACGAAGTCGGGCTGGCGCACGAGGTTGGCCAGCGCGGTGCCCGTATCCAGCGCGAGATTCAAGCCCAGCAACGATTGCGCGCGGGCGTTGGCCCACTTGATGCGGTTGGCGACGTCGAGCACCACCATGCCGTCGGGAATCGCTTCCGCGGCGCTCTGGAAGCGCTCGATCGTATGCGCGAGGTCGCGCTGGTAGGCAACGCGGGTGCGCACCCGGTGATAGATCGCGGCGAACGGCGCGCGCCACGCGCCGTTGCCTTCCGGCACCGGCGTGGGCAACGGCGCCGCGGCCCAGCGCGTGAGCCGGTTGAGATTCCACGCGTGATGGACGAGGATCCCACCCCAACCGACCGCCAGCGCCGCCAGCGCCGGCACGGCGCCCGCCGTCGCCCATGCCAGCAGGGCCAGGACCAGGACGGCGACCGGAGCAGCAAGAAACGGGAGCATGGGCGGCAGCCGCGTAAAACTTCAGGATGACGCGCCGGCCATCACCGCGGGACGGCGAGCCGGTAGCCGCTGCCGCGCACCGTCTCGATCAGGTTGTCTTGGCCAAACGGCTCGAGGGCGAGCCGCAGCCGGCGGATATGCACATCCACCGTGCGCTCCTCGATGTAGACATGATCGCCCCAGACCTGGTCGAGCAACTGGGTACGCGTGTGGACCCGTTCGGGCCGCGCCAGAAAGAAGCGCAGCAGGCGGAATTCGGTGGGACCGATATGCACCGAATGCCCGTCGGCGGTGACGCGGTGCGTGGCAGGATCGAGCTTCAACACGCCCGCCGACAGCATCTCCTGTGCGGCCTCCGGCGCGCGCCGGCGCAACACCGACTTGATCCGCGCCTTGAGTTCGCGCGGCGAAAACGGCTTGGTAACGTAATCGTCGACCCACGCTTCAAGTCCCGCCACGCGGTCGGCTTCATCGGTGCGCGCGGTGACCATGATCACCGGCAAGTCCTTGGTCCGCGCGTCGGCCCGCAACTGCTTCGCAAATGCAAGACCCGACAAGCCGGGCAACATCCAGTCGAGCAGGACGAGGCTGGGCAGCGACGCCTTCAGCAGCACCTGCGCGGTCTCGGCATCGGGGGCCGCCTGCACTTCGTAGCCCGCGTCGACCAGGTTGACCTTCAGCAATTCAAGAATTGCAGGCTCGTCTTCAACGACAAGTATCGTCGGGGTCATTCTTCGGCAACCTCGGCACGGATCTGCTCCGCCGTGGCGTGCCGCACATCGACCCCCATCACGACCTGCACGACCGCTTCCGCGATGTTCTTGGCGTGGTCGCCGATGCGCTCGATCGACTTGGCGATGAACACGATTTCCAGCGCCGAGGTGATCGTGCGCGGGTCTTCCATCATGTAGCTGATGAGTTGTCGCAACGTCGACGAAAACGCGGCATCGAGTTCCTCGTCCATGTCGACGACCTGGGCTGCGGCGCTGGGATCGAGCCGAGCGAATGCATCGAGCGCCAGCTGCAGCATGCTGCGCGCCCGCTCCGCGGATCGCGCGACGTCGAACGAACGCACCTGCGCCAGCCGATGATGACCCGCGGCCTCCGACGCCTTGTAGGCAACCTTCTTGGTCTCGTCGCCGACACGCTCCAGGTCATTCACGATCTTGGTGACCGTGAGGATCATCCGCAGGTCGATCGCCGCGGGTTGCCGCTTGGCGATGATCTGGCTGCACTGCTGGTCCATGTCGATCTGCATCCTGTTGATCAGCTGCTCATCGGCACCGACCTGATCGAGCACCGCGCTGTTTTCCTCTTCCTCGAGCAGCGTGATGGCGCGTTGCAGCTGGGTTTCGACGAGCCCTCCCATCGAGAGGACGCCGGAGCGGATCGCCTCCATCTCGTTGTCGAACTGCTTGTGCGTGTGTACGGTCATTGCATTCTCCGGGCTCGCGCCAGATCAGCCGAAGCGGCCAGTGATGTAGTCCTCGGTTTCCTTGCGCCTGGGCTTCAGGAAGAGCTGGTCGGTTTCGCCGAACTCGATCAATTCGCCCAGGTACATGTAGCCCGTGAAGTCGGACACGCGTGCCGCCTGCTGCATGTTGTGGGTGACGATCGCAATCGTGTAGTCGGACTTCAGCTCGGTCATCAACTCCTCGATCTTGGCCGTGGAGATGGGGTCGAGTGCAGACGTCGGCTCGTCGAGCAACAGCACATCGGGCTTCACCGATACGGCGCGCGCGATGCACAGCCGCTGCTGCTGGCCCCCGGACAGCGCCATCCCGCTCTGCTTCAGCTTGTCCTTCGCCTCGTCCCACATCGCGGCCTTGCTCAACGCCCACTCGACGCGCTCGTCCATGTCGCGCTGGCCGAGGTTCTCGTAAAGGCTCACGCCAAACGCGATGTTGTCGTAGATCGACATCGGAAACGGCGTGGGCTTCTGAAACACCATGCCGACCTTGGCCCGCAGCATGTTGAGGTCGACGCCGGACTCGAGGATGTTCTGGCCATTGAACATGATCTTGCCGGCGGCGCGCTGGCCCGGATAGAGCGAATACATCCGGTTCATCGTGCGCAGCAGTGTCGACTTGCCGCAACCGGACGGGCCGATGAACGCCGTCACGCGTTTCTCGGCGATGCTGAGGTTGATATCCTTCAACCCCTGGAACTTGCCGTAGAAGAAGTCCAGATTCGAGATCGCTATCTTGGTAGCGGCCGGCGGCAGCGTGGAGGCGGCTGCCTGGGGTCGCAAGACGGTGGCGGTGGGCGTGTTCATCCGGTGCTCCTAGCGAATTGCGGCCTGCCTGAACACCGAGCGGGCCAGGATGTTGATGATGAGAACGGCGAGCGTGATCAGCAGCGCACCGGCCCAGGCCAGCGTTTTCCAGTCCTCGTACGGGCTGAGCGCGAACTGGAAGATGACCACCGGCAGGTTGGCCATCGGCGCGTTCATGTCGCTGCTCCAGAACTGGTTGTTGAGCGCGGTGAAGAGCAGTGGCGCGGTCTCGCCGGACATGCGCGCCACGGCCAGCAGGATGCCGGTGACGACGCCGCCGCGCACGGCCTTCAGGGTGACCATCAGGATCACCTTCCACATGGGTGCGCCCAGCGCGACGGCGGCTTCGCGCAGGCTGTGTGGCACGAGATTCAACATGTTCTCGGTCGTGCGCACGACCACCGGAATGGCAATCAACGCGAGCGCGAAGGACCCGGCCCACCCGGAAAAGTGGTTCACCTGCGCCACGTAGATCGTGTACACGAACAGACCGATCACGATCGACGGCGCCGACAGCAGGATGTCGTTGATGAAACGCGTGGCCGACGCAATCCAGCTGTCCTTGCCGAACTCGGCGAGGTAGATGCCGGCCAGGATGCCGATCGGGGTACTGATGAACGTGGCCACGGCCACGATGACCACGCTGCCGAAGATCGCATTGGCGAGACCGCCGGCGGCGCCGGGGGGCGGCGTCATCTGCGTGAACAGCGTCGGCGACAACGCCGAGAAGCCCTGCCAGAACAGCACGCCCAGGATCCACAGCAGGAAAAACATGCCGAAGCCCATCGTGCCGAGCGACATCACCAGATTGAACCGGTTGATGAAAAGCCGCTTGCGATACCGTGCTTCCATCATCGCCTCGTCACGTCTTCTTGCCTTCGCCCTTCGCCAGTTGCGCGATCAGCATGCGCGACAGCGAAAGCACGATGAAGGTGAGCAGGAACAGCACGAGGCCCAGCGCGACCAGCGATGCCCGATGCACCGGGTCGGCCGCCTCGTTAAATTCGTTGGCCAGCGCCGATGCGATCGAATTGCCGGGCTCGAACAGCGATGCGCTGATCCGGTAGGCATTGCCGATCACGAACGTGACCGCCATCGTCTCCCCCAGCGCGCGGCCGAGTCCCAACATGACACCGCCGATGACGCCGACCTTGGTGTAGGGCAGCACCACGTTCCACACCACTTCCCACGTCGTGCAGCCGATGCCGTAGGCCGACTCCTTCAGCACGGGCGGAACAATTTCGAACACATCGCGCATCACCGACGCGATGAACGGGATGATCATCACCGAGAGGATGATGCCGGCGGACAGCATGCCGATGCCGTTGGGTGCCCCCCGGAACAGCGGCCCCAGAATCCACAGGTTGCCGAAGGTCTGCTGCAGCAGCGGCTGGATGTAGTCGCCGAAGATCGGCGCAAAGACGAAGAGACCCCACATGCCGTAGATGATCGACGGGATGGCGGCGAGCAGTTCCACCGCGGTGCCCAACGGACGCTTCAGCGCTGCGGGACACATCTCCGTGAGGAAGATCGCAATGCCGAAGCTCACCGGCACGCCGATCGCCAGCGCAATGAGCGACGTCACCACCGTGCCGTAGATGGGCGCCAACGCGCCGAACTGGCTGGTGACGGGATTCCAGACGTTGGTGACGAAGAAGCCGAACCCGAATTTCTCGAACGCCGGCAGCGCCGTGTAGCCCAGCGCCAGCAGGATGCCCAGCAACATCGCCAGCACGAACAGCGCGAAGAACATCGTCGCATGCTCGAACAGCCAGTCCTGCCATGGCGCTGCCGACCGGCGCGCCGCAGGGGGCGTGGGATCACGGTGATCGCGGGAGTCCTGCGTCATGCTCATGGATCGGGGCAAGGCGGCCGAAGGGGTGCCCATTATCTCTCCCGAAAGGAATCGCCGGCCGCGAACGATTGTTCGGCGACCGGCGGGTTGCGTGGATTCAGTAAAATTCCGGCGCGATGCAGGCGGATCAGTTCCAGACCGGCTTGCCGGCGGCGTCCTTCAACTGCGCCTTCCAGGCATCGGCCACGATCTTGGTCACCGCATCCGGCATCGGCACGTAGTCGAGTTCGGTTGCCATCGACTTGCCATTCTTGTAGGCCCAGTCAAAGAACTTCAGCACGTCCGCGGCGTTGCCCGGCTTGTCCTGCTTGGTGTGCATCAGGATGAACGAAGCACCGGTGATGGGCCAGCTGTTCTTGCCCGGCTGGTCGGTCAGGATCTGGTAGAAACCCGGCGCCGTCTTCCAGTCGGCGCGCGATGCCGCTTCGGCAAACGTGTCATCGTCCGGTTGCACGAACTGGCCGTCCTTGTTCTGCACGGCCGCGGTGATCATCTTGTTCTTCTTGGCGTATGCGTATTCCACGTAGCCGATCGAACCCTTGATGCGCTGCACGTAGGCGGCCACACCTTCATTGCCCTTGCCGCCCACGCCTTCCGGCCAGGCCACCGCCGTGGCGGCGCCCACCTTGGTCTTCCATTCCGGACTCATCTTCGACAGGTAATCGGTGAAGATGAACGACGTGCCCGAGCCGTCGGAGCGCCGCACCACCGTGATCGGATCCGCCGGCAGCTTGACGGAAGGGTTGATCTCCTGGATCGCCTTGTCGTTCCACGACTTGATCTTGCCGAGGTAGATGTCGGCGAGCACCGGGCCGGTGAAACGGAGCGCGCCCGGCGCGATGCCCTCGAGATTAACGACGGGCACCACGCCGCCGATGATCGCTGGAAATTGCATCAGTCCGGCGGCGGCCAGGTCCTCGGGCTTCAACGGCATGTCGGAGGCGCCGAAGTCAACGGTCTTGGCCTTGATCTGGGCAATGCCGCCACCGGAGCCGATCGACTGGTAGTTCATGCCGACGCCGGTCTGCTTCTTGTAGGCGTCGGCCCACTTCGCGTAGATCGGATACGGAAACGTGGCACCGGCACCAGTGATGTCGGCGCCGTGCGCCTGCACGCCGAACACCAGCGCGGCGGCAGCCAGAAAGCCCTGCACGGTCGCATTGCGGATCA
>JANMCS010000139.1:0-5759 GCA_031361405.1 Betaproteobacteria bacterium | reverse complement strand
CTACGTTGCCAATCGCCAGAGCGAATACCTGGTCGAGCGGATTGCGGCGGCGGCGCTGGTGGTGGGCATGGCGGTCATCGTGTTCTATGGCGTGCTGAGGCTGCGGCAGATGCAGGCCGACTACGACGAGTTCGCACCGGTGAAGCCACCCAAGTAGGCGTGGCTGTAGGTACCGATGTGACGCCGTTGTAACGCCGTTGTAACGCCGATGTAGGCGCCGATGTAGGCGAGGCTTCAGCCTCGCGCGACCATCCGTGCATGTGCGCGAGGCTGACGCCTCGCCTACAGGCGTCGCGGTATTGTGATCCCCATAGGTTAAATTCCCGCCCACCACTGGTAGCCCTGGTCTTCCCAGTAGCCGCCCTAGCCGCCCGCGATACGCGCGAAGCTGTCGACGAACTCGATGGACGTGATGTACTTCGCCTGCTTGTAGCCCAGCTGCCGCTCCACGCGCAACCGTAGCGGCGCGCCGTTTACCACGGGCAGCGCGGCATCGTTCATGTCGTAGGCGAGGATGGTCTGCGGATGCACGGCGTCGTCGAGGTCGATGCTCTCGTAGTAGAAGTCCGTGTTGTTGGCACCCATCGGATCGGCGCAGTAAAAGACTGCATAGCGCGCCTCGGGCTTGGGCTGCACCTCGGCCAGCAGCGATGCCAGCGGCACGCCCTTCCACTTGGCGATGGCACTCCAGCCCTCGACACAGTCATGGCGCGTGATCTGCGTGCGCGCAGGCATCGCGCGCAATTCATCCAGCGTAAACGCGCGCTTCTGCGCCACCATTCCGCCGATGTTGAGCCTGTAGTCCTTGAAGCCGGTGGCGACCCAGCCTTCATATTCGGGCGTGCCGGGATCGTCAGACCCGTTGCTGCGAAACGTGGGCGACCGATCGGCTTCCGCAAACTCCTCCGCCATCGACTTGCGACCGGCAATGGCCTTCGCTGCACTTTCGGTGAGCCCGGACACCGAATTCAGCACCTTCGGAAACCATTCACTCCGCGAGAGGCTGTCGCACCCCCCCAGCAAGGCGGCCGATGTCACCGCCGCGGTACGCGCGAAGAATTTGCGGCGTGGGGGCCGGCGTTCAAGCTTCATGTTGACCCTCGTTCGTGATGCGATAGCGGCCCGTGATCATCGAGCGCAGGTTGTTCCACAGGCCCGTGATGATCACCTGGAATACGTGGATGAACACAAACGCCACCAGCGTCCACGCCACGATGAAATGGATCGTGCGCGCCGACTGCCGGCCGCCGACCCAGTCGACCCAGCCCGTGATTGCGCTGTTGAACCACGGCGACATGCCGAAGCCCATCAGGATTACGGCCGGCAGCAACCCGAAGATCACGACCAGGTAGGCCAGTTTCTGCAGCACGTTGTATTCGCGCGCGGCTTCGCCGGTGGCGTGCTTGAAGCGCAGGTGCTCGCGGATCGACGCGCCGATACCGCGCAGCTCGCCGCCCGTGGGTGCCAGGTCGCGCGTGAGATGCCGGCTGAAGATCGTGTAGAGCACGAACAGGATGCCGTTGAGCACGAAGATCCACGCAAAGAAGAAGTGCCACGACCGCGCCATCGACAGCCACTGCGGGCCGGGAATCATGATCCACGGGGGAAACGCGCTTGGTTGCGGCTGCCCGTTCGCGCCGGTGCTCACGCCCAGCACACCGGTGGTGTTGAACTCGGCGCCCAGCACCCGCGTGACGCCCTGCGGTTTGCCATCGGCGCCCATCCGCGCACCGATCTCCAGCAGCGGCGGCTTGCCGTTGTACGACGACTTGCCCCAGTTAAGCGCCGGATGCGCATTGAAGATCTGCAGGCCGCTCATGAACAGCACGGTGAATGCGATCACGTTGATCCAGTGCATGATGCGCACCGGCAACTTGTGCCGATAGTAGAGATAGCTGCGCGGCGGCGCAGCGGACATGGCGGGTGCGGCGGCAAGCGACATCGGGGACCTCCTCATGTGGTACAGGTGCTTCCTGGTTCAACCGCAGCACCGGTACCGGACCACATCTGGCAAGGCTGTATTCGGGACTAAGTCGCGACGTTGACGTGAAGCTTACACAACGCGCCCCCGACGGAGGCGCCCCGTACAATGAGCCGATGACCGTCGCCGCGCCCTATGCCGACCTGACCCCCGATCGCCTGCTCGACGCCGTCGACAGCGTGGGCTATCGCACCGATGGGCGCCTGCTGACCCTTAACAGCTACGAAAACCGCGTCTACCTGCTCTACGGCGAGGAACCGGCCTCGCTGGTGGCCAAATTCTACCGCCCGGCGCGCTGGAGCGATGCGCAGATTCTCGAAGAACATGCGTTTGTCGCGGCGCTGGACGAACGCGAGATTCCCGCGGTGGCCCCGCTCGTGTTCCACGGCCACTCGCTGCACCATGCTGCCGGCTTCCGCTTTGCCCTCTACCCGCGCCGCGGCGGCCGCACGCCGGAACTCGATGCACCGGGCACGCTGGAGTGGATCGGCCGGTTCATCGGACGCATTCATGCGGTGGGTGCGCTCGCACCGTTCGCAACGCGTCCCGCGCTGGACATCGCCACGTTCGGCGACGAGCCCCGCGCGTATGTCCTCGATCACGATTTCATCCCGCCCGACTTGCTGGAGGCCTACCAGAGCGTCTCCGCGATGGCGCTGGAGGGCGTCCGGCATTGCTATCAGCGCGCCGGCACCATCGGCACGCTGCGGCTGCATGGGGATTGCCATGCCAGCAACATCCTGTGGACGCCGGACGGGCCGCACTTCGTCGACTTCGACGACGCACGCATGGGTCCCGCCATCCAGGACCTGTGGATGCTGCTGTCGGGTGACCGCCTCGAGATGCGCCAGCAACTGCGCGAACTGCTGGGGGGCTACGAGGACTTTGCCGACTTCGACCGCCGGGAACTGCACCTGATCGAAGCGCTGCGCACGCTGCGCCTGCTGCACTACGCGGCGTGGATCGCGCGCCGCTGGGACGACCCGGCCTTCCCCGCCGCATTTCCGTGGTTCAACACGCAACGCTACTGGCAGGATCGCATCCTTGAATTGCGCGAGCAGATCGCGGCGATGGACGAGGTGTGGAACTGAGCGGCACGTTCTGCACCGGTCAACCCGGGCGGCCGATCGCGTAAACCGTTCCCCGCCGCAGCCACAATCCAGCCGCCGCAATGCTCGTGAAGATGGCGCCGGCATAGAAGGTCACGGCGGGACCATGCGAGTCCCATAGCCAGCCGGCCAGCACGCTGGCCGCGAGCAGTGCCACCCCGGAAACAAGATTGAAGTAACCGAAGGCCGTACCCCGCAGGTCGGCCGGTGCCACCTTGGCCACCAGTGCCGCCAGCAAGCCCTGCGTCAGGCCCATGTGCAGGCCCCACAACGCGGTCCCGACAAGCACGGTGCCCAGGCTGCCGGCCTGCGCCAGCACGAGATCGGCCGCAACGAGCGCCGCCAAGCCCGCACCCAGCAGCACCGGACCGCGGCCGCGATCGAGCGCCGCGCCGGCCGGATAGGCCACCACCGCATAGACGAGCGACATCACGACCATCACCAGCGGCGCCGTGGTCACGCTGGCGCCGACATTGAGCGCGCGCAGCAACAGGAACGCCTCGGAAAAACGCGCCAAGGTCAGCACGGCTGCGATCGCGACGATGAACCAGAATGCGCGCGGCAGTCGCTTCGCGTCGGCCCAGCCCGGCGGTGCCTTCGCCGGCGATCCCGGAGTCGCGGGTTCGGGCTCGTCGACACCCACCACGATCAACACCACGGCCAGCATCGCCGGAACCACAGCGATCCAGAACGCGTGGCGGAAGTCGCCTGCAAACAGTGCCATGGCGAGCAACGCCAGCAACGGCCCGCCGACGCCGCCGACGGTATCGAGCGCCTGCCGCAAGCCGAAGCTGCGGCCGCGCACATGGGGTGGCGTGATGTCGGCTATCAACGCGTCGCGCGGCGCGCCGCGAATGCCCTTGCCGACACGATCAGCGAAGCGTGCGCCGACAATCCACGGCAACGTCGCCGCCAGCGGAAACGCGAACTTCGACACCGCGGCAAGCCCGTAGCCGGCGAGCACCAGCGGCTTGCGCTTGCGGGTCCGGTCGGACAGCACGCCCGAGAAGACTTTCATGATCAACGCGATGGCTTCGGCCATGCCCTCGATCACGCCAATCAGCAGTACGCTCGCGCCCAGCACCGTGGCCATGTACAGCGGCAACAACGCATGCACGAGTTCGGACGACAGGTCCATGCACATGCTGACGAAGCCCAGCACCCACACGCCGCGCGGAACCGCGGACAGGCCGCGGCCGTGCGTGTTGCGTGCCATCATGAGGAGAGCGCCGGCGCGATCATTCGGATTGCCTGACGATGGTGACCGGCACCTGCGCCGCGTGCAGCACCTCATGCGAGACGGCGCCCAGCAAGGCGCTGCGCAGCGGACCCTTGCCCCGACCGCCCATGATGATCGCGTTGCAATCGAAACGCTTGGCGATGTCGACCAGCGTATGCGCCGGGTCGCCGGTGGCCACCTCGCATTCGTATTCCAGGCCGGCGTCGCTGACCAGCGCCTCGCCCGCTTCGATCGCATGCAGGCCCGCGGCATGGCTGGCCTGCGCCAGTACCTCGGCGTCGGGCGCCAGTACCATTTCATACAGGTGGGTCGGCTCCTGCACGTTGGCCAGCACGAACGTGGCGCGCAGCCCATCGCGCACGAGGCCGATGGCATGGCGCACCGCCCCGAGCGAGGCATCGGATCCATCGAGAGGCAGCAGGATCTTCATCATTCATTTCTCCAGGGTGTTGCGGGGGCGTGGCAGCATGGCTTGCGCCATCATCATGCGCCTGCTCCGCCGGAGTCCGACATCGGCACCAGCACCTGCAAGCGCCGCAAGGCATCGATATTGGCGGCGCCAAGAAGGCCCATCACCCGGTCGATTTCAGACCGATAGATCGCCAGCACCTGCGCCACGCCGGCCTCACCGGCCACGGTGAGGCCCCACAACTGCGGGCGCGCGATCAGCACGGCGCGCGCGCCGAGTGCCAGTGCCTTCACCACATCCGTGCCGCGCCGGATGCCCCCATCGAGCAACAGTGGAATGCGGTCCTCGACCGCGGCGACGATCGCCGGCAATGCGTCCAGCGCGCCGGCCGCGCCGTCGAGCTGCCGGCCGCCATGATTGGACACGATGAGGCCGTCAACGCCCATCGCCAATGCGCGCCGTGCATCATCGGGATGCAGGATGCCCTTCAGCAGCAACGGCCCCGGCCATTGCGCGCGCAATTGCGCGACGTCGTCCCAGTTCATCGCCGGGTCGAGCAGCGAGCCCATGCGACCGGCGAGTGTCGCCAACGACTCGCCCGACCCGGGACGAACGTAGTTGCCGAAGGTGAGCGTGCGCAATTCATTGCGCATCGACCACGCCCAGCGCCATTTGGATGCCATGGCCGCCCACTGCCGGGTTGAAAATCGGGGCGGAATGGAAAATCCATTGGCGAAATCGCGCTCGCGCTTGCCGAGCAGCTGATTGTCGATGGTGAGCACCAGCGCCTGGTAGCCCGCGTCGCGCGCACGCTGCGTGAGCTCGCGCGTGAAGGCGCGATCGCGATAGATGAACACCTGCATCCAGCGTTGCCCCTGGGGCGCGGCCGCCACGTCCTCGATCGAACATACCGAGCCGTGGCTCAGGCAATACGCGGTGCCGGCGGCGGCCGCGCCCCAGGGGCAACGCTGGATGCAGGTGTTCATCTATCGCGATCGCGCCTTCACGCGCGAGCTCACG
>JANMCS010000133.1:0-1416 GCA_031361405.1 Betaproteobacteria bacterium | reverse complement strand
TCGATCGAGGTGTCGGGCGGGCTGCGCAGTTGCGCCGGGCTGAAATCCATCTCCTCGCCGCCATCCACCGACAAGCGCCGGGTGAACGCCCACAGCAGCACGCCGCTGATCGCCGCGGCCACCACCGCGATGCGCACGCTGCTCAGGCCCGCCACCTGCCCCCACAAGATCGATCCGGCCGCGGAGCCGCCCATCAGCCCCATCTGGTAGATCGACATGCCGCGGGCGCGCACCCAATTGGGCAGCGCCATCTGCGCGGAGATGGTGAGCGAATTGGCGGTGGAGATCCAGGCCATGCCGGCCAACACCATGGCCGGCAGCGCCACCCACACGTTGGGCGCAAACACCACGATCGTCGAGGCCAGCGCGTGCACCAGGGTGCCGAAGAGCACGAAGTCGTCGCGATTGAAGCGATGCCGCCAGCGCGGAAAGTACAGCGCCGCGATCACGGCGCCCCCACCCAGGCAGGCCAGCATCACGGTAAAGAGGGCGGGGCCGCCGCCGTGCAACTGCTTCGCCACCAGCGGCAGCAGCGCCATCAGCGCGCTCGATTGCAGGAAAAACAGCGACACGCGCACCAGCACGTTGCGCATGCGCGGTGACTGCATCACGTGCTGCAGCCCCACCCGCATCGCGCCCACGAAGCGCTCGCCCGGCAGCGCACTCTTTTTCTGTTCGGATTTCCAGCGCAGGATCAGCGCGGTGGCCACCGCGGCCAGCACCGCGTTGAGCACAAACACCGCCGCGCTGTTGGTGGCGGCCAGCAAGGCGCCGGCGATCACCGGGCCCACCACTCGCGACAGGTTCATCGCGATGCCGTTGAGCGCCAGCGCCGCGGGCAATTGATCGCGCTCCACCACATCCGGCACGATGGCGGCAAACACCGGCCAGCGCATCGCCAGGCCGATGCCATTGGCAAAGGTGAGCGCGAGCAGCAGCGGCGCGTTGAGCCCCTCGAACACCGACAACACGGCCAGCACGATGGCCATCGCGCACACCCACATCTGCGTGCCGGCGAAGTAAAGGCGCCGATCCACCGTATCGGCCAGCGCGCCACTGGGCAGCCCGAGCAGGAATACCGGCAGCGTGGACGCGGTTTGCACCAGCGCCACCATCACCGGGCTGGTGGTGAGCGAGGTCATCAGCCAGGCCGCCGCGACATCGTTCATCCACATCGTGATGTTGGCCGCCAGCCAGGCGAACCACAACATGCGAAACACCGTGCCCCGCATCGGCTGCAGCGCCGATGAGTCGAAAAGGCCGGCCACGAACGCGCGCATCAGCCGCCCCCGCTGGCCCGCCGGTCAACAGCACCACACAACGCAAAAGCCCTGCCGGCAAGGCAGGGCCCGGAGAAGGCGTGCGTTGCCGCCGACTTCATCCTTCTTCGTCGTGGAACGCTTCTTCGCGTTTGCT
>JANMCS010000285.1:0-7036 GCA_031361405.1 Betaproteobacteria bacterium | reverse complement strand
CTGGCGCTGGAGGATGCGATTGCGCTGGCGCGCGCGGTGGACGCGGCCCCCGACCTCGCCACGGCATTGCACGAATATCAGGCCGAGCGGTCGCTCGAAGTGCTGAAGATCCAGAACGCCGCGCGCAATTCGACCGAATGGTTCGAGAACGTGGCGCGCTACAGCGCGTTCGAGGCCGAGCAGTTCGCGTACAGCCTGCTTACTCGCAGCCAGCGGATTTCACACGAAAACCTGCGCTTGCGCGATGCGCAGTTTGTCGAACGCATCGAAGGCTGGTTTGCGCGGCGCATGCAGCCCGACGCCGCGGCACTGCCGCCGATGTTCACGCCGTTCACGCTGCGCAGCGTGACACTGGTCAATCGCGTGGTGGTCTCGCCGATGGCGCAATACTCATGCCGCGACGGCCTGCCCGACGACTACTATCTCGTGCACGTCGGCAGCCGTGCGCACGGCGGCGCCGGGCTCGTGTTCACCGAGATGGTGTGCGTGGCCCCGGACGCGCGCATCTCGCCGGGTTGCGCCGGCCTCTGGAGTGACGCGCACACCGCCGCGTGGCGGCGCATCGTCGCCTACGTGCATGCGCATACGGCGGCCAAGATCGCGCTGCAGCTGGGGCACGCGGGGCCGAAGGGCTCGACGCAGTTGGGGTGGGAAACGGCGGACGCGCCGCTGGCCGCGGGCAACTGGCCGCTCATTGCACCGTCCGCGATTGCCTACGGTCCGGACAACCAGCTTCCAGCCGCGATGACCCGCGCGGACATGGACCGCGTCTGCGACCAGTTTGTGCAGTCCGCGCAACGCGGCGCCGATGCCGGCTTCGATTGGCTTGAACTGCACTGCGCGCACGGTTATCTGCTGTCCGCTTTCCTGTCGCCGCTGACCAATCAGCGCGACGATGCCTATGGCGGATCGCTGGCGCAGCGGGCGCGTTATCCGCTCGAAGTGTTTGGTGCGATGCGGGCGGTGTGGCCGGCGGACAGGCCGATGTCGGTGCGGATCTCGGCGCACGACTGGGTGCCCGGCGGCAACACGCCGGATGATGCCGTCGCGCTGGCACGCCTCTTCCACGCTGCCGGTGCGGATCTCATCGATGTTTCGTCGGGGCAGACGTCGCGGGCGGCCAGGCCCGTATACGGCCGGATGTACCAGACACCGTTCGCCGATCGCATCCGCAACGAGGCGCGCATCGCGACGATGGCGGTGGGCGCGATCTTCGAGCCCGATCACGTCAACAGCATCCTGATGGCGGGCCGCGCGGACCTCTGCGCGATTGGACGTCCGCATCTGGCTGATCCCTACTGGACGTTGCACGCGGCGGCGGCGCTGGGCGTGCGCGCGGTCGAGTGGCCGGTGCAGTACCTGTCCGGCCGCGACCAGCTCGAGCGCAACCTGGTCCGCGCCGCGCAGATGGCCACCGAGCGGCCCGAGGCGAACGGCTGATGCCCATGCCCACGCCGATGCGCGACGCGATGGCGCCGCCCGCGGCCACCGACGCCGAAACCCGCGGCACCGACGACCACCATGAGTCGTTGCGCCTCTGGCTGCGCCTGCTGACCTGCACCCAACTGGTGGAACGCGAGATTCGCGCCCGGCTGCGCGAGCGCTTCTCGATCACTCTGGCGCGCTTCGATTTGCTGGCTCAACTGGAGCGCCATCCACAGGGATTGCGCATGGGCGAGCTGTCGCGGCGGATGATGGTCACCGGGGGCAACGTCACCGGACTCACCAGCGAACTCGTGGCGGAAGGGCTCGTGGCGCGCGTGCCGGCGCCCGAGGACCGGCGCGCGTTTGCGGTGCGCCTGACCCCGAAGGGCAAGGCGGCTTTCGACGCGATGGCCAACGAACATGAACAGTGGGTGATCGACATGCTGGCCGATGTGGCGGCCCCTGACCGCGCCAACCTTTACCGGATGCTGGGCACACTGAAGCGCAGCGTGAGCCGCATGCAGGAGACCCGATGAGCGCGACCCCAGGTACGGCCGGACAAATGCTGCCGATGCGGGATTATCCCGCGCGCAATTTCCAATGGTCGACGGATGCGGACGGCAAGGTCGCGACGCTGACGCTCAATCGGCCCGAGCGCAAGAATCCGTTGACGTTTGATTCCTACGCGGAGATGCGCGACCTGTTTCGCGCGCTGGTCTATGCCAGTGACGTGAAGTGCGTGGTGGTGACCGGTGCCGGCGGCAACTTCAGTTCCGGTGGCGACGTGCACGAGATCATCGGCCCGCTTACCACGATGTCGGCGCCGCAACTCCTCGACTTCACCCGGATGACCGGCGACCTCGTGCTGGCGATGCGGCGGTGTCCGCAGCCGATCGTGGCGGCGGTCGACGGTATCTGCGCGGGCGCGGGCGCAATGGTGGCGCTGGCATCCGACATCCGCTTCGGCACGGCGGCGGCGCGCACCGCCTTCCTGTTCACGCGGGTGGGCCTGGCCGGTGCCGACATGGGCGCATGCACGTTGCTGCCGCGCACGATCGGGCATGGCCGCGCGGCCGACCTCTTGTACACCGGCCGCGTGATGACGGCTGACGAAGGCGCGGCCTGGGGATTCTTCAACCGGATGGCGCCAGCGTCAACGCTGTTGGCGGACGCGCAGCAGTTCGCGCGGATGCTGGCCGAGGGCCCGACCTTTGCGCATGCGATGACCAAGAAGTTGCTGCATCAGGAATGGGCGATGGCTGTCGATGCCGCGATCGAAGCCGAAGCGCAGGCGCAGGCCATCTGCATGCAGACGCAGGATTTCCGGCGCGCGTACGAGGCCTTCGCGGCCAAGACGACACCCAAATTCGAAGGCAACTGAGATGGACCGCGCGCACTTCGACTGGCCGTTCTTTGCCGATGCCCACCGCGCGATGGCGCGCGACCTCGAGGCATGGAGCGCCGCGCATCTGCGCGCGGGCGTGTCCGGACACGAGGCAGCCGATGTCGACGCCGTGTGCCGCGCTCACGTGCGTGCGCTTGGCGCTGCCGGATGGCTGCGCTATTGCGTGCCGGCGGCGGACGGCGGCGCGCTGCCCGCGCTCGATTCGCGCGCGTTGTGCATCGCGCGTGAGACGCTGGCGTACCACGACGGGCTGGCCGACTTCGCGTTTGCGATGCAGGGCCTTGGCAGCGGCGCGATCTCGTTGGCAGGGAGGGCCGCGCAACGTGCCGCGTGGTTGCCGCGCGTGGCCACGGGGGCGGCGATCGCCGCATTCGCGTTGTCCGAGTCCGATGCGGGATCGGATGTTGGCGCGATGGCCACGCGTGCGGAACGACAAGGCGACCACTATGTGCTCGACGGCGCCAAGACGTGGATCTCCAACGGCGGGATCGCCGATTTCTATTGCGTGTTCGCGCGCACCGGCGCGGCGGGTGGCGGCGCCAGGGGCATCTCGGCATTCATCGTTCCCGCCGATGCGCCAGGGCTGGTGGTGGCCGAACGCATCGACGTGATCGCGCCGCATCCGCTGGCGCGGATCGAATTCCGGCAATGTCGCATTCCGGCCTCCGCGCTGCTGGGCACCGAAGGCGACGGGTTCAAGCTGGCGATGCGCACGCTCGACATTTTTCGCGCGTCGGTCGCGGCGGCGGCGGTCGGTTTCGCGCGTCGCGCGCTGGACGAGGCCGTCGCGCATGCGTGGGGGCGCAAGATGTTCGGTGGCGTGCTGGCGGACCTGCAGTTGACGCAGGCAGCGCTGGGCGACATGGCCACGGCGCTGGATGCGGCAACGCTGCTGACGTACCGTGCCGCATGGCAGCGCGACGTTGCCGGTACGGCCACGACCAAGGCGGCGGCAATGGCCAAGCTCACCGCCACCGAATCGGCGCAGCAGATCATCGACCATGCGGTGCAGCTCTTTGGCGGCCTGGGCGTCATGCGCGGGCAGATCGTGGAAAAACTCTACCGCGAGATTCGCGCGCTGCGCATCTACGAAGGTGCCACCGAAGTGCAGAAGCTGATCGTCGGCCGTGAAGTCCTGCGCGCGGCCCGGGCGGACGAAGGGAAAGCCTGATGGCCCATTCAGCCCACATCGACACGTTTGCGCGCGACCATTTGCCGCCGCGCGAGCAATGGCCCGAATTCATCTACGACCTGCCGGAATTGCACTACCCTGAGCGCGTCAATGCCGCCACGGCATTGCTGGACGGCGCGATCGCCAACGGCTGGGGCGAGCGGGCGGCGATCCTGGCGCCGGGCGGCCTGCGCTGGACCTACGCTGAACTGCTCGGCCACGTCAATCGCGTGGCCCATCTGCTGGTCGACGACTTGGGCGTGGTGCCCGGCAACCGCGTGCTGCTGCGGGGACCGAACAGTCCGTGGATGGCGGCGTGCTGGTTCGCGGTGCTGAAGGCGGGTGGCATTGCCGTCGGGTCGATGCCGCTGCTGCGTGCGCGCGAGCTGACCGACATCGTCAACAAGGCGCAGATCACGCACGCGCTGTGCGACGCGCGCTTGCAGGACGAACTGGCGGCCGCGCGACAGGCCTGTCCCACGTTGCGGAAAGTGGCGCTGTTCGCGACCACCGCGCCGGGCAGCATCGAAGTGCTGGCGGCGGGCAAGCCGTCGCTGTTCGACAGCGTGCGCACGGCGGCCGATGACACGGCGCTGATCGCGTTCACGTCCGGCACCACGGGCACGCCGAAAGGAACGATGCACTTTCATCGTGACATCCTGGCCTGTTGCGATTGCTGGCCGCGGTCGACGCTGCGCTGCGGGGCCACCGACATTTTCACCGGCAGCCCGCCGCTGGCCTTCACGTTCGGCCTGGGCGGCATGCTGCTCTTCCCGTTGCGCGCCGGCGCGGCCACGCTGCTGATCGAACGACCTTCGCCGGAAGCCTTGCTGCCCGCGATTGCCGAGCACCGTGCCACCGTCCTGTTCACCGCACCCACGTCCTACCGCGCGATGGCGCCGCAGGTCGGCGGGCACGACCTCTCATCGCTGCGCAAGTGCGTGTCCGCGGGTGAGGCCCTGCCGGCGGCCACGCGGGCCCAGTGGAAAAGCGCCACCGGCATCGAATTGATCGACGGCATCGGCGCGACTGAATTGCTGCATATCTTCATCTCGCACGACGAGGCCGGCGCTCGCGCCGGGGCCACCGGCAAGCCGGTACCCGGTTACCGCGCGTGCGTGATGGATGACGCGGGCCGACCGCTGCCGGCGGGGCAGGTAGGCCGGCTGGCGGTAAAGGGACCCACCGGCTGCCGCTATCTGGCGGATGAGCGACAACTGCAATATGTGAAGGACGGCTGGAACTACACGGGCGACGCCTATCTCGTCGATGCGGACGGCTACTTTGTCTACCAGGCGCGCACCGACGACATGATCGTCAGTGCCGGCTACAACATCGGCGGCCCCGAGGTCGAAGGCGCGCTGTTGCTGCACCCGGCGGTGGCCGAATGCGGCGTGATCGGCGTGTCTGATGACGAGCGCGGGCAGATCGTGAAGGCGTATGTTGCGCTGAAGCCCGGCTTCATTGCTGACGACGCGATGGTGAAGACGCTGCAGGACTTCGTGAAGGCCACGATTGCGCCTTACAAATATCCACGCGCCATCGAGTTCCTGTCGGTGCTGCCGCGCACGGAGACCGGCAAGCTGCAGCGTTTCCGGCTGCGTGAACTGGGGCTGCAGGGCCACCCCGAAAGGAAGGACCGATGAGCAACGCGAACTGGCGGACGTTGTCGCCGCCCGGATGGGTGCCCCCCAAGGGCTACGCCAACGGCGTGTCCGCGCGCGGAACGACGGTGTTTGTCGGCGGCCAGATCGGCTGGAACGCGCAGCAGCAGTTCGAGACAGACGATTTTGCCGCGCAGGCGCGCCAGGCGTTACTCAACATAGTGGCGGTGCTGCGCGAGGCCGGTGCAGGTCCGGAACACATCGCGCGAATGACGTGGTACGTGGTCGACAAGCGCGAGTACATCGCGAGCTATCGCGCGCTCGGCGCCGTCTACCGCGAAGTGATGGGGCGACATTTTCCGGCGATGACCGCCGTGGAAGTGACCGCGCTGATCGAAGACCGCGCGCGCGTCGAGATCGAGGTTACGGCGGTTCTGCCCGACCCTTAAGGTCGCCGCGCCAAGGTCGGGCATAATTCCCGCTTGAGGCAGCGCCGGTGGTCAAAACGGCGCGCTGGCAATTCCCGGAGTATTCGATGAACGCACCCGAACGCATGCCTGCCACGGCCAAGCCTGTCTTCAAGTGGGACGATCCGCTGCTGCTCGACAGTGAACTGGCTGAAGACGAACGCATGGTGCGCGATGCCGCGTATGCCTACGCGCAGGACAAGCTGATGCCGCGCATCAAGGAGGCGTTCCGGCACGAGAAGACCGATCCGGCCATCTTTCCGGAAATGGGCGCGCTGGGCCTGCTCGGCGTGACGCTGCCTGCCGAATATGGCGGCGCCGGCCTCAATTACGTCTGCTACGGGCTGATCGCGCGCGAGATCGAGCGGGTCGATTCGGGCTACCGGTCGATGATGAGCGTGCAGAGCTCGCTCGTGATGTATCCGATCTTCACCTTCGGCACCGAAGCGCAGCGGCGCAGGTACCTCCCGAAACTGGCGGCTGGCGAATGGATCGGCTGCTTTGGCCTGACTGAGCCCAACCACGGTTCGGATCCGGGCTCGATGATCACCCGCGCGCGCAGTGTCTCTGGCGGCTTCAGCCTGTCCGGCGCCAAGATGTGGATTTCCAATTCACCGATCGCGGACGTGTTCGTCGTGTGGGCCAAGGACGACCAGGGGATCATCCGCGGTTTCATCCTCGAGCGCGGGATGAAGGGCCTGTCCACGCCCAAGATCGAAGGCAAGTTCTCGCTGCGCGCGTCGGTAACCGGCGAGATCGTGATGGACGACGTGTTCGTACCGGAAGAAAATCTGCTGCCCAACGTGCAGGGCTTGAAGGGGCCGTTCGAGTGTCTCAACAGCGCGCGCTACGGCATCGCATGGGGGGCACTGGGCGCAGCCGAGTTCTGCTGGCACGCCGCGCGGCAATACACGATGGACCGGCAGCAGTTCGGCCGGCCGCTGGCCGCCAACCAGCTGGTGCA
>JANMCS010000283.1:0-1941 GCA_031361405.1 Betaproteobacteria bacterium | reverse complement strand
GCTGGACGGTCGAACAGTGGCGCGTGGCGCAGCAGGACGCATCGCAACACGTGGGGCTGGTCGCGGCCGCCAAGCATTCGTGCAAGGTGCACGTCGAAGCGATGCTCGCCTTCCATGCGCAGGGCATCCCGACCTTCGACTACGGCAACAACATCCGGCAGGTCGCGCAGGACGAGGGCCTCGCCAACGCGTTCGACTTCCCGGGGTTCGTGCCCGCCTACATCCGGCCGCTGTTCGGTGAAGGCAAGGGGCCGTTTCGCTGGGTTGCGTTGTCGGGCGATCCGGAAGACATCTACAAGACCGACCGAAAGATCAAGGAACTCTTCCCCGACGACGCGCATCTGCACCGGTGGCTCGACATGGCGCGTTCGAGCATCGCGTTCCAGGGGTTGCCTGCGCGCATCTGCTGGCTGGGGTTGGGCGAACGGCATCGCGCGGGACTGGCGTTCAATGCACTGGTGGCCAGTGGTGAGCTGAAGGCGCCGATCGTGATCGGCCGCGACCATCTCGATACGGGCCGCGTCGCCAGCCCCAACCGCGAAACCGAGGCGATGCTGGATGGGTCGGACGCAGTGTCCGATTGGCCGTTGCTCAATGCATTGCTCAATACAGCGGGGGGCGCCACGTGGGTATCGCTGCACCACGGCGGCGGCGTGGGCATGGGCTATTCGCAGCACTCAGGTGTGGTGATCGTCTGCGACGGCACGGATGCGGCTGCCAGGCGCATCGCGCGCGTGCTGTGGAATGATCCCGCAACGGGCGTGATGCGGCACGCGGATGCCGGCTACGCGAAGGCCATCGAGGTGGCCAAGGCCAAGGGCCTCAATCTGCCCATGCAGGGCGGCTGACGCCCGCGGCGGCAATGCGCCATGCATTGATCGTGCTGGTCGCGCTGGCCTCGTGTTTCGCGGCTGGCGCGGGTACCGACGAAATCCAGGTCTTGAGCGCTGCCGCCGTGCAAGTCCCCGTAACCGAAGCGGCCGAACAATTCACCCGCGATACCGGGCACCGCATCACGTTCGAATTCGCGACTGCGGGGCAGGTGGACGAGAAGCTTGCGGCGGGCGCGCGGCCCGACATCGTCATCAACGGCAGCGGACGCATCGCATCCAGGACCAGCGGAAGCATTGCGGACGCCGCATCGGTCCAGGACCTTGGCACCGTCCGCATTGGTGTGGCCGCGCGCAAGGGCGCCGCGCGCCCCGACCTGTCGAGCGTGGCGAAATTCCGCGAAGCGCTGGTGGGGGCCGAGTCGATTGCCTATGGCGACCCGGCACGAGGTGCGACGACCGGCATTCATTTTTCGCGCATTGTCGACCAGCTCGACTTGCGCGTCGTCCTGGCCGCCAAGACCATCCTTGCGGCTAACGGTCTCGACGTCGTGCAGAAAGTGGCACGCGGCGAAGCGGAGCTGGGTATCACGCAGGTGAGCGAAATACTGCACATGGACGCCACGTTGTTTGTCGGTCCGCTGCCCGACGCACTGCAATTGGCGACGACCTACACTGCGTGGGTACCGGATGCCGCCAACACGACGGCACGCTTGTTCGTCGGGGCCATGACGAACAAGCGTGGCCGGGAACGCTTCCGCGCCGCGGGGTTCGACTGACGCGCTACGGGATGAGCGGCGAAGGCGAAACGAGGATGCCGTCCTCGTCGCTGTAGAGCCAGTGGCCCGGGACAAAGGTCACGCCGCCGAAGCTGACTGGTACGTCGACCAGACCATCGCCGTTCTTGGTGCTCTTGCGCGGGTTGGTGCCAAGCGCCTTGATGCCAAATTCCAGCGCGTCGATGGCGACCGAATCGCGGATTGCGCCGTGCACAATTGCGCCCGCCCAGCCGCTGTTCATGCCGAGCATCGCGATCATGTCACCAATGAGCGCGCACTGGAGCGATCCGCCGCCGTCGACCACCAGCACTTCGCCTTGCGAGGGCTTGCTC
>JANMCS010000100.1:0-6396 GCA_031361405.1 Betaproteobacteria bacterium | reverse complement strand
CTCTGGGGAGCCGTTGCGCGATCATGGCAGGCTGTGGATTGTAGTCGCCCGCGCGCCAGTTATCCACAGGGCAAACAGCCGCTTCCGGTGCTGCACCGCGGCGACGCCGTCCCGCGTGCCGCGGGTTGCTAGTGACCGCTCGCACCGGCGGGGTGGTAGGGCCGTAACCCGCCGTAGCGTTGACAGAAGGGGGTATAACGCGCTCTAATATAAGGCTTTTCCAACGTAATCCGGCGTGCCGGCGGGGAACCTTCCGCGGCGCGCCCGAACCGCACCGCCCACCATGGGCACAAAGGTCTTGCCATGAAACGCACATTTCAGCCGTCCACTCTCCGCCGCGCGCGCAAGCACGGTTTCCGCGCCCGCATGTCCACGGCCGGTGGCCGCAAGGTCCTCTCGGCGCGTCGCGCCAAGGGCCGCAAGAGCCTGTCCGCCTAACGCGCCACCTCTGACGCTTCCGCCCGTGCAAGCCGGCGCCCGGCCGTCCCGCCGGGCCGCGCTGTTGACCGGCCAGGGCTCATTCGACACGGTATTTCGCGGTGGCCGCCGTATCGAGGGCCGTTACCTGCAACTCGTGGCAATGTCCGCGGCGCGCGTTCCCGGCCGCACGGGATTCGTCATTGGCGGCAAGGCCCTGCCCCGCGCCGTGGATCGCAATCGCATCCGCCGCCAGCTGCGCGAGATCGTGCGGGCGCACCGACCCGCGCTCAATGCCTTCGACATCATCCTGCGGGTCAAGGCGGTGCCGAAGCCGCTCGATCACCACGCGGTCAGCGGCGAGGCGCCGCGGTTGCTCGCCACGTTGCTGGCGAGTGCACCCGCATGAAGCAGGCGCTGCTGCCGCTCATTCGCGGCTATCAATACATGGCGCGCCCGCTGCTCGGCGCCAATTGCCGGTTCTATCCCAGTTGCTCGGACTATGCGTTCGAAGCCATCGAGCGGCACGGTGCCGCGCGCGGCACGTGGCTCGCGGTCAAGCGCATCGGCCGCTGTCATCCGTATCATCCCGGGGGCTACGACCCGGTCCCCTAATGGACTGACTCAATGCGCCAGGTCGCTTCGCGGCGGCCGCGCCCAAGATTCCGATGGATACCCAACGCATCATCCTGTTTGTCGTCTTCTCGTTCTCGATCCTCTTCCTGTGGGAGGCGTGGCAGAAGGAACACGCGCCGCCACCGCCGATTGCGCAGAAGGCGGCGCCGGCCGCGCCTGGCCAGACCGCGCCGCCGGCCAAGGACCTGCCCACGCCCTCGGCCGGACTGGTCCCCACCGCGCCAGGCGCACCGGCCGCCATCGCCGCGCCGGGCGCCGTGCCGGCCGATGCCGCGCTGGCACCGGGCGCCCAGCGCGTGACCATTCGCACCGATCTCTTCACCGCGGAAATCGACACGGCCGGTGGCGTGATCTCGCTGGTGGCGCTGAATCGCCACCGCGACGCCACCGATCCGTCCAAGCCGTACAACGCGTTGCAGCGCACGCCCGAGCGCACGTTTGTCGCGCAGGCCGGCCTGATCGGCGAAGGGCTGCCCAATCACCGCACGCTGTTCGAGGTGGTGCCGGGGCCGCGCGAACTCGAGGCCGGCAAGGACCGGCTCGAACTGCGCCTCCAGGCCACGGCTCCCAACGGCGACAAGGTCGTGCAGGTGCTCACGTTCCATCGCGGCAGCTATGTGATCGACGCCGCGTTCGACGTCACCAACAACGGCGCCGCGCCGATCACACCGTTCGCCTACTTCCAGCTCACGCGCGACATGAAGCAGGCCGTCGTGCAAAGCTCGATGGCGCCAGCGTCGTACGTCGGCCCGGTGGTCTTTAACGCCACCGACAATTTCAAGAAAGTTGAATTCGGCGACATCGACAAGTTGACCGCCGATGCCAGCCGCAAGAGCCCGTTCACCAAGAGCACGGACAACGGGTGGGTCGGCATGATCGAGCACTATTTCGTGGCCGCGTGGCTGCCGTCCGACGACAGGAAGACGCAGCGCGAGTTTTATGTGAAGAAGCTCGACGGCGGTCTCTACACGGCCGGCGTCATCCTGCCGGTGGACACCATCGCGCCGGGCGCCACCGGGCAGGTACGCGTGCCGCTGTACGTCGGGCCGCAGGACCAGGACACACTGGCCAAGACCGCCAAGGGGCTCGACCTGGTCGTCGACTACGGCATCTTCACCGTCATCGCCGCGCCGCTCTTCTGGCTGCTCAAATGGCTGCACGGCATCCTTGGCAACTGGGGCTGGGCAATCATCGTGAAGACCATCATGATCAAGGCCGCGTTCTATCCGCTCAATGCCGCCGCCGCGCGCTCGATGGGCAAGATGAAGTTGCTCGCGCCCAAGATGAAGGCGCTGCAGGAGCAGTACAAGGACGACAAGCAGCAGTTGCAGATCAAGATGATGGAGATGTACAAGACGGAGAAGATCAATCCGCTGGGCGGCTGCCTGCCCATCGTGGTCCAGATCCCCGTGTTCATCGCGCTGTACTGGGTGCTCCTGTCCGCGGTCGAGCTGCGGCAGGCGCCGTGGATCCTGTGGATCCATGACCTGTCGGCACCGGATCCGTACTTCGTGCTGCCGGTGCTCTACGCGATCACCGCCTACCTGCAGGTGAAGCTGTCGCCGACGCCGATCTCGGACCCGATGCAGGCCAAGATCATGCAGATCATGCCGATCGCGTTCTCGGTGCTGTTCATCTTCTTCCCGTCGGGCCTCGTGCTGTACTGGCTCGTCAACAACATCCTGCAGATCGCGCAGCAGGCGCGGATGAACAGCGTGCTGGAGAAGGAAGCCGCGGCGAAGATCGCCAAGCGGCGCTGAACAATCCGCAGGCGAGGTACGTAGGCGAGGCTTCAGCCTCGCGGGCTTGGCGCGACGATGAACCTGCGCGGCTGAAGCCTCGCCTACAGGCCTCGCCTGCGCCTCGCCGGTATCGTCCGGACACGCGTCGCCTACAATGTTTGCGCGATGCCTGCACCGATCTCCATCCCTGACACCATTGCCGCCATCGCGACCCCGCCGGGCCGTGGCGGCATCGGCGTCGTGCGCGTGTCGGGCGGCGATCTGGCCCCGCTGATCCTGGGCATGATCGGGCGCTTGCCTGCGCCGCGCGTGGCCACGGTGGCCACCTTTCGCGACGCGCAGGGCGCACCGCTCGATGCGGGATTGGCGCTGCACTTTCCGGCACCGCATTCCTACACCGGCGAGGCAGTATTCGAATTGCACGGGCACGGCGGTCCCGCGGTGCTGCACTTGGTGCTGGCGCGTTGCATGGAGTTGGGCGCGCGCATCGCCGAACCCGGCGAATTCACCAAGCGCGCGTTTCTCAACGGCAAGCTCGACCTGGTCGAGGCGGAAAGCGTGGCCGACTTGATCGAGGCTGCCACGGGCACGGCGGCGCGTGCCGCCGCGCGCAGTTTATCCGGCGTGTTTTCGCACGAGGTCAACGCGCTGGTCAGCGCGCTGATCGACCTGCGGATGTACACCGAAGCCACGCTCGATTTTCCCGACGAGGATATCGAGTTCCTGCAGGCGGGCAGCGTGCAAGCGAAGCTCATTACCATCGGCGCCCGCGTTGCGGCGGCATTGACCCGCGCGCGCACCGGGGCGCTCTTGCGTTCCGGCCTCACCGTGGTGCTGGTGGGGCGGCCCAATGTCGGCAAGTCGAGTCTGCTCAATCGCTGGTCCGGCGAAGACGCGGCGATCGTCACGCCGATTGCCGGCACCACGCGCGACCTGGTCGAGCGACAGGTGGAGCTGGCCGGCATCCCCCTCAACATCATCGACACGGCGGGCTTGCGCGACAGCACCGACGAGGTGGAGCAGATCGGCATCGCGCGCACCTGGGCGGCGGTGGAACGCGCCGACCTCGCGCTGCTGCTGGTCGATGCGCGCGCCGCCACGGACGCGCTCGCGCCGCAGGACGCCGCGTTGCTGGCGCGCCTGCCGGCCGCGTTGCCGCGCCTCGTCGTGCACAACAAGGCCGATCTGGCCGGCATCGCGCCGCTGACCGTGACCCGCGATGAAGCTGGCGTGCCGCGCCGGCATGTGTGGCTGTCGGCCAAGACGGGCGAGGGCATGGCGTTGCTCGACGTGGAAGTGCGCGCCGTCACGGGCACGGCCGTCGTCGGCGAAGACGTGTTCCTGGCGCGCGAACGCCACCTGACCGCGCTGCGCGCCGCGCAGATGCATCTCGATGCCGCTGCCGCGCACCTGCGCACCGCGCCGCCACCGGTGGAACTCTTCGCCGAGGAACTCTATGGCGCGCAGCAGGCGCTGGCGGCCATCACCGGCGAATTTACCGCCGACGATTTGCTCGGCGCGATTTTCAGCCGCTTCTGCATTGGCAAGTAGAATGCGCTGATACCGTCAGTCCGCGCTGGAATTGCCATGGTCAACCTGCTCGACATCCGCTATGTCCGCCTCGGCACCCGCGACCTCGAGGGCGCCACGCGGTTTGCGCGCGAAGCGGTCGGGCTGGAGCTCGCTCGCGACGAAGGTGGCGCGCGCTATTTCCGCAGCGACGCGCGCGACCACACGCTCGTCTACTTCGACGGTGATCCTGCCGACCATGCGACGGGCTTCGAAGTGCGCGACGCCGCCGCACTGGACAGCGCCGCCGCTTTTCTCGAAGTCAGCGGCATGCGCGTCGCGCACGGCACCGCGGACGCGTGCGAGCAACGGCGCGTGCAGGCTTTCGTTCACTTCCACGATCTCTCTGGCAATCGCATCGAGCTGGTCGTGCGGCCGCAGCACAGTGGCAAGCGGCATTTCCCGAGCCTCGATGCCGGCATCACCGGTTTCTCGCACATCGGCCTGCGTTCGGCCGATCCGGCGCGCGACGAGGGCTTCTGGACCGGCGTGCTGGGCGCGCGCGTGTCGGACCGCATCGGCACGTCGCCGTTGCTGCGCATCGATCCCGTGCATCATCGGATTGCGTTGTTTCCGTCGCCGCGCGCCGGCGTGCAGCACGTGAATCACCAGGTGGAGACCATCGACGACGTGATGCGCGCATGGTACCGGCTGCAGGCGGCCGGCGTGCGCATCGTGTTCGGCCCCGGGCGGCATCCGACGTCCGGCGCGTCGTTCGTCTATTTCGAGGGACCGGACGGCATGGTCTTCGAATATTCGACCGGGGTGCGCCACATCACGGCCGAGCAGGAAGCGGACTACCAGCCGCGGCAGTTTCCGCTGGTGCCGTCGTCGTTCTGCATGTGGGGCAGCAAGCCCGACATTCCCGAGTTCCGGAACTGACAATGGTGGGCAGGTTGACGCCGGCGCCCGCCGTCCAGCGCCGGCCGGAGGCGCGTGGATCGAGCCGACCGTATGGACCGGCCTGCCGCAAGGTCGACCTGGGGATTGTGCCGGCGGCCGGTCCACGGTCTCTCCCGCGGCAACGCATTGCCGCGTAGAATCGCCACGCGAATCGTTCATCTTCTGGAGGTGTCATGACATTCACCCGACCGATGCTGGCGTGCGCGCTGGCGGCGATGTTTTCCACCGGCTCCGCACTGGCACAGGCGCCCGTCAAGATCGGCTTCATGGCCGAGCTGTCCGGCCCGCAGGGCGCGCTTGGCCAGGATCAGTACGACGCCTTCATGATGGTGGTGGAGCGCAACGGCGGCAAGCTGGGCGGCGTGCCGGTCACCATCATCCGCGAGGACAGCCAGCTGAAGCCGGAGGTGGCGGTCCAGATCGTCGACAAGCTGATCGAGAAGGACGGCGTGTCCATCATCACCGGCGTCACGTTCTCCAACGTGATGATGGCGGTGAACAAGAAAATCGTTGACAAGGAAGTGTTCGTGATCGGCTCCAACGCCGGCCCAGCGCCCATCGCCGGCGCACAATGTTCGCCGTTTTCGTATGTGGTGTCCTGGCAGAACGACAACCAGGCCGAGGTCGTGGGCAAGTACGCCACCGACAAGGGCTACAAGAAAGTGATCGGCATGGCGCCCAACTACCAGGCGGGCAAGGACTTCATCGCCGGCTTCAAGCGCTACTACAAGGGCGAGGTGATCGACGAGATCTACACGCCGCTGACCCAGCCCGACTTCTCCGCGGAATTGGCGCAGGTGGCGGCCAAGAATCCCGACGCCGTGTACGTGTTCTATCCCGGCGGCCTGGGGGTGAACTTCGTGCGCCAGTACAAGCAGGCGGGCCTGGCCGGCAAGATTCCGTTGTTGTCGACATCCACCGCGGACGGCTCGACGCTGCCGGCGCTCAAGGACGACGCGCTGGGCGTGATCTCCGGCACGTTCTGGGGTCCGGATTTCAATAATCCGGTGAGCACCAAGTTCGTCGACGATTTCGAGAAGAAGTTCAACCGCATCCCGTCGCAGTACGCGGCGCAGTCGTACGACGCGGCGCTGCTGCTCGACTCGGCCATCGCCAAGGTCAAGGGCAA
>JANMCS010000079.1:0-1294 GCA_031361405.1 Betaproteobacteria bacterium | reverse complement strand
GGCTGAAGCCCCGCCTACCGGGCCGACGTAATCCGAATCAAGACGCTAGCCAGAAATCTCCAAGGACCCTCACGTGAAGATCCACGAATACCAAGGCAAGGAAATCTTCCGCAAGTACGGCATGGTCGTGCCGCGCAGCATTCCTGCATTCAGTGTCGACGAGGCGATGAAGGCCGCCACCACATTGGGCGGCGCCGTGTGGGTGGTCAAGGCGCAGATCCACGCCGGCGGTCGGGGCAAGGGTGGCGGCGTCAAGGTGGCCAAGTCGCTGGACGAAGTGAAGCAGCGCGCCACCGAGATCCTGGGCATGCAATTGGTCACGCATCAAACCAGCGCCACCGGCCAGAAGGTGCGCCGTCTGTTGATCGAGGAAGGTGCGGACATCAAGCAGGAGCTGTACGTGGCGATGATCGTGGATCGCGGCACGCAGCGCGTGGCACTGATGGCCAGCTCGGAAGGCGGCATGGACATCGAGCATGTGGCCGCCACCACGCCGGAGAAGATCCATCGCGTGTTCATCGATCCCGATCGCGGCCTTACGGATGCCGAGGCCGACGGCATGTCGCGCAAGATCGGCGTGCCCGAAGGCAGCGTCGTGCAGGCGCGCGCGATGCTGCAGGGACTCTACAAGGCGTTTGTTGAGACCGATGCGTCGCTCGCGGAAATCAATCCGCTGGTGGTCACAGGCAACGGCACCGTCATTGCGCTCGATGCCAAGCTCAATTTCGACAGCAATGCACTGTTCCGGCACCCCGAGATCGTCGAGATGCGCGATCTCGACGAGGAAGATCCCGCGGAGATCGAGGCCTCAAAGTTCGACCTGTCCTACATCTCCCTTGACGGCAACATCGGCTGCCTGGTGAATGGTGCCGGCCTCGCGATGGCCACCATGGACACGATCAAGCTCTACGGGGGCGAGCCCGCCAACTTCCTCGACGTGGGCGGCGGCGCCACGGCGGAGAAGGTGACCGAGGCCTTCAAGATCATGCTGAAGAATCCGCACCTGAAGGCGATCCTGGTCAACATCTTCGGCGGCATCATGAAGTGCGACACCATCGCCGAAGGCGTCGTCGCCGCGTCCAAGGCCGTGTCGCTCAAGGTGCCGCTGGTGGTGCGCATGAAGGGCACCAACGAGGAATTGGGCAGAAAAATCCTGGCCGAGTCGGGCCTGCCGATCATCGCGGCCGACAACATGGGCCAGGCGGCCGAGCGCGTCGTCGCCGCCGCCCGCGGTCATAAACAATAAGGGGGGGCGATGTCGATCCTAATCAACAAAAACACCCGGGTCCTCACG
>JANMCS010000078.1:0-5098 GCA_031361405.1 Betaproteobacteria bacterium | reverse complement strand
GTCTGGGGCGTGGCGCAACCGTTTACGGGAATGATTGCGGATCGCTTTGGATCAGCCAAAGTGGTGGCCGTTGGCATCGTCGCGTATGCCGTCGGATTGTTGCTGATGACGGTTTCCAATACCCCAACGGGATTTGCACTGAGCGCAGGCGTCCTGATCGGCATCGGGCTTTCCGGGACCGCCTTTGGAGCGATCTATGGGGCGATCAGTCGATTGGTTCCTCCGGAACGAGCCAGTTGGGCACTTGGTGTCGCCGGAGCGGTAGGCGGTATGGGGCAATTCGCGATGGTGCCGGGAGCCCAGCGTGCCATTGCGGCGATGGGGTGGTCGCAGACTCTCATCGCAATTGCATGTGCATTCGGCCTCTCGTTCTTTGCAGCCTTTGCGCTGCGCGACAGGGTTTCGCGTAATGCGTCATTGGCGGGGCAGTCGCAGTCCTTGGGTGCCGCAATGCACGAAGCATTCACGTATCGAAGCTTCTGGCTTCTGAATCTTGGCTTCCTGGCGTGTGGGTTTCAGCTCGCGTTCATGGCCGTCCATTTGCCGGCCTACTTGAGCGACAAGGGACTCTCCGCAAGCGACGGCGTGACGGCGTTGGCCATTATCGCGCTGACCAATATCGTGGGAACGTATTACTCAGGCTTGTTCGGCGGCATTTACCGCAGGAAGTATCTGCTTGCTGGCATCTATTTCGCCCGAGCCGTGGCGATGCTCCTGTTCGTGACGCTTCCATTGACGCCACTCAGCGTGTATGTGTTCGCGGCCGTCATGGGGCTGTTGTGGCTGGGAACCGCGCCGCTGACGAACGGCCTCGTCTCGCAGATTTTCGGGTTGCAGTACGTGTCCACCCTCTTCGGCTTTGTTTTTCTCGGGCACCAGATCGGCGGTTTTCTCGGCGTCTGGCTCGGCAGCTACATGTTCGACCTCACCGGATCCTATAGTGTGGTGTGGACGATCGGTATCGGTCTCGGTGTAGTCGCCGGTCTGCTGCACTGGCCGATCAATGATTCCAGGATCGAGCGACAAGGCGGGGAGCGATCGACGAAGCCAGCTGCCGCATGAAGGGCGCCGTATGGAACAGGTTTGGGTTATCGCCCCATTGGCCGTTCTGGCTGATGATCGGCTTGATCGCGCCGTTGGGTTTATGGGCCTATCGCGGTGCGGCACTGGAGGCAGATTTCGCAATGCTGATGTCGTTTTGTTCAACAATTGCCAGGTAGCCCGATCGTTGAAATTTGCGCCAACCGCAATGGCGGAGCGCTGGTCGCAGCGTGCTAGACGAACGCTTTCGCCACGAGCGGTTTGATCCAGTCGAGGAAGTCCCGGATGGTTTCATATCGTGGCGAGTTGGCGCGGTAGATACCGTAGTAGTGGCGATGCGATCGGATGGTGATATCCACAAACGGAATCAAACTGCCGGTTCGCCTGGGAATGACCGTCGTGCCTCGATTGGCCAGTACAACCCCCAATCCATGGACTGCGGCATCGACAGCAGCAGCGACGTCGATGAAAACGAGTCCCTTCGGCGCGGAGGTGGTCGTCGCTGCACCAGCGGCCTTGAACCATTGGTTCCAGGAAAATGACTTGCTATGGATAAGCGTTGCGTTCGACAGATCGGCAATCGTGCGCTTCCTGCCATATTGCTGGACATATTCGGGACTGGCGAGGGCGCAAAGTTGTTCTTCGACCAGAAGTTCTGCGGCAAGCCCGGGATAGTGATCGGCGCCAAATCGCAACGCCAGATCAAATCGATCCTCCTCGATATCCAGTACGCGGACGGAAGTATCGATCTCCAGATCCACATATCCGTAACGCTCGAAATAGTCCTTCAGGTTGGGGATCAGCACGGTGTAGGCGAGCGCTGGACTTGCCGTGACGCGCAATTGCTTCGCTGGCTGATCGGATACCCGCGCAGCCGCGGTACTCAGGCGCTGCATCGATTCCCGCACTTCGGTCAGAAAGGCCTGTCCTGGCGGGGTCAACACGACCTGCTTGTGAACGCGAACGAAGAGTTTGACGCTGAAGTGCTCTTCGAGCTGACGGATCCGATGGCTGATGGCGCTGTGGGTGACGCACAGTTCCTCGGCGGCGCGTGCGAATGTCTGCAAACGCGCCGCAGCCTCGAATGCGGCCAACGCATGCATCGGAGGTAACCGCCGAATTTGACTCATGATGCGCGACTTCTTCACAGTCTCGGATGCATCGAGTTTATCGTCGTTCGTGTCGGTTGCGTGCGCCTTCCAGCAGGGGCGGATGCCATGAAATCATTTCAGGACTGGCACGACGTGAGTACCCGGGCCCGTTTCGGAGGTGCCTGTGTCCATGCTTTCTTCAGCGGCGATCAACGCCGACGGGGGCAGGTTCGGAAGAAAACACGAGTCGATCATATCCGGCGACAACGGGGATGCCGGCGATGCAGTGCGGCTCGCCGAGGCCCATCGTTGCGAATCAATTTTCCAGGCCTGCGAGTGCTTCGTTGACGTTGCCGGGCTGACGCCTTGTGTCGATTCTGCCGCCGGCCATTTGCATTACAATGCGGACGAAGCCGCTGTCCGGTGCCGGTGGCGGCGCTTGAGCGTCCTCTTTTTACCTTCCCCCTGTGTACCAACTAGCACGGCCGATGACCCGCCAAGTGCGGGTTTTTCGTCTTTTGCATGGTGACCGGGCGCGTCCTGTAGGACCTGCCCTACACCGGCGATCCCGATGCGACTACAGACCATTTCAGCTAGACTACGAATAATTCGCCCCAATCTTGCCAACATCACGCCGACTCATGCACGAGACCAAGAAAACCGCCGCTGAAGTCTGCACGATCCTCGACAGCCTCGCCGCGCTGAGCCAGGACCTGTCGTGCCACAAGAACGAGCCGCGGGATACGCTCGTGCTTTCGGCGGGCAAGACGCAGGACGCCTGCGAGGCAATAGAGTCCGCCGTGGCCGCCTTGCGGGAGATTCTTGAAATTGTCGCGGACGCCGGCGGCGGGCCTGTTCCGCCAGCCGTGGTCGAAAGGCTGGACGACGCCGATCCACGCTGATCGTCTGCGCGAACGGGTCCCGACCCGGCGTGCGATACTAAGTCGCGCGTTGGCCGCTGTCATGATCACGCTGAACGGAGCGAGCCGTGCGACCACTACGTCCCATTGCCAGCGCATGCGGCGCGACGCTCGCGTCGGCTTTGGTGCTCGCGGCCAGCGCTTCGGCCTCCACTGTCGTGGTGGTCGAGTACTATAACGTCAGCCAGGATCACTACTTCATCAGCGCGCTGCAGGCTGACATCACTGCGCTCGACTCCGGCAAGATTGCCGGCTGGACGCGCACGGGAACCTTGGGGCTGCGGTGGCGGCGACCAACCGCATCGGCTTCTCGTTCGAAAACCTTGGCGTGAACAATATTGTCGCGTCGGGGACCACGCCGGCGGCGTGCAACCCGCATGCGCAGATCATCAACCTGCATTGGTGCCAGGCGTACACCAACTACGCGGGGCAGGTGCCGCTGGCGCAGCAGCCGATCACCGCGACCAGCAGTACGTCGGTGGCGACGATGAATATTTCCAACCTGCTGCAATATGCGCTGGCCAACAAGATCCAGATCTTCGAGCTCTATCCCGAGGAATGGTTGCAGGCCAGTTCGCCATCGTCGCCAGGATTCGTGCCGGCCGACCAGGCAGCGTATCAGGCGGCGCTGCAGGCGGCGTCGATGGTGCTGGGGCGACCAACGGAAAGTAGACAATGGAAACCATCCTGAGGGCGCCGCTTCCGTCGGGTGCCGCGAGGCTGAAGCCTCGCCTGCCGGTGCCTGGATGCTTCCGTCGGGTGCCGCGAGGCTGAAGCCTCGCCTACGGGGTGACGCCGACGATCCTGCGGGTGGAAGGTACCTGCCGGCGCCGCTGCGACCACACCACCAGCCCCAGCAATATCCACGCCGGGAAGGTGAACCACGCCTTGTCCGGCTGCGCATTGCGCACTTCGATGCCCAACACTCGATTGGTGTTGGCTACATCGAGTCGCGCTTTTTCGGCGGGACTGTCGACGCCGATGTCGACGACCTCCAGCCTGCCGTCCTTGAGTTGCGTGGTGAGCCCCGCGCGCTGCAAGCGACCTTCAGACGAGCCCTTGGTGACTGGAAGTATGAAGGTGCGCTCTTCGCGTGAGGTGCCGGTTTTCGACTTTTCCTCGACTTCGACCCGCAGGCGCATGTTGTCGCCGGGCTTCAGACCATCGATCACCGGCTGCATGGCCGCGATCGGCGTCACCGAGAACGGTGCAAAGAACCAGTCGCGATAAATGTCCGGCCGGAACAGCGTGAATGCGATCACGAGCATCGCCACCGTTTCCCACCAGCGATTCTTCACCAGGAAGAAGCGCTGCGTGGCGGCGGCGAAACTGAAGCACGCGATGATGGAGATGACGATGACCCAGGTGAAGTGGAGCGGCGAGCCGATGTCGATCATCAGCAATTCGGTATTGAACACGAACACGAACGGCAGGATGGCCGTGCGCATTTCGTACAGGAAGCCCTGGATGCCGGTCTTGAGCGGGTCGGCCCCCGACAAGCCGGCAGCGGCATACGCGGCCAGTGCAACGGGCGGCGTGGCGTCAGCCATGATCCCGAAATAGAACACGAAGAGATGCACGGCGATCAGCGGCACCTCGAGGCCATGCGACGCGGCGAGCGAGACAATCACCGGCGCCAGCAGCGTGGCCACGACGATGTAGTTGGCGGTGGTGGGCAGGCCCATGCCCAGGATCAGCGACAGCAGCGCGGTGAGCAGCAACACGCCCATCAACGAGCCCATCGACAATTCCTCCACCACGCCGGCCAGCACCTGGCCGATGCCGGTGAGGCTGACGGTGCCGACGATGATGCCCGCGGTGGCAGTGGCAATCGCGATGCCGATCATGTTGCGGCCGCCTAGTTCGAGGCTCTTGTAGAGGTCGTCGATCCCGCGGCGGACGGCTCCCACGGGCGAATGCTTGCGGAAATACGCGAGCAGCGGTCGTTGCGTGATGAGCATCACGGCCATGAACGTGCATGCGTAGAACGCGGCAAGCCCCGGCGACTGCTCCAGCACCATCAGGCACCACACCAGGATGAAGAGC
>JANMCS010000272.1:0-3382 GCA_031361405.1 Betaproteobacteria bacterium | reverse complement strand
AAGTGAGATGGCTGCGACTCATGGTCGAGCGAAGGGGCCCCATGCGGGTTCGCGCACATCGCCCGCGGGCGCGACGAGCCGTTGCTTGACACGACCATCGCTGGAAACTGCGGCCAATATACCACGCCCCCCCACCTCGTTTGCGTAGAGGATCAGCTTGCCGTTGGGCGCGACGCTGGGGCTTTCGTCACCCGGCCCTGCGGTCAATACCTGCACCTGTTTGGTGGCGTAATCCTGCGTGGCGATCTGATAGCGACCACCATCGCGCCGCACGAATGCAAAGCCCTTGCCGTCGGGATAGGGCCGCGGCGACACGTTGTAGCTGCCTTCGAACGTGAGGCGTTCCACCGCGTTGCTGCCGAGATTCAGGCGGTAGATCTGCGCGCTGCCGCCGCGATCGGACGTGAAGAGCAACGAACCACCGTCGGGCGTGAAGTGCGCTTCGGTGTCGATGGACCCGGAACTCATCACGCGCTTGGCGTCGCTGCCGTCCGCGCTCATGACGAAGATCTGCGAGCCGCCATCGCGCGACAGCGTGACCGCGAGCCTCCTGCCATCGGGCGACCACGCTGGCGAGCTGTTGCTGCCGCGAAAATTGGCTACTGCCGTGCGCGCCCCGGTGCCCAGGTTCTGCACATAAACCACCGGCTTCCGGCTTTCGAACGAGACGTAGGCCAACCGCGATCCGTCGGGCGACCAGCGCGGCGACAGCAGCGGCTCGTTGGACGTGACCACCGTTTGCGGATCGCTGCCGTCGGCATCGGCCACCAGCAACTGGAAGCGCGTGCCCGCCTTGGTGATGTAGGCGATGCGTGTGGAGAACACGCCCGGATCGCCGGTAAGCGCTTCGTAAATGACATCGGCAATCTTGTGTGCCGTGGCGCGGAACTGCGCGGGCGCGACCAGGTAGCTCATGCCCGCCAGCTTGGCCTGCTTGACCACGTCGACCAGATCGAAGCGCACGTCGACGCGCCCATCGGGCAGCGGGCGCATCGAGCCCACCACCACCGCATCGGCGCCGCGCGCCCGCCATGCCGCCGCCTGCACGTCCTCCGCCCGGAACGGCGCCGGACTGACGCCGCCGGCGTCCACCATCTTGAACACCCCCGAGCGCGCCAGATCGGCCGCCACGATACCCGAGATGCCCAGCGGAAACGCCGACTCGCCCTGCAGCGGCACCACCGCGATGGGCACGGCCGTGCCCGCGCCGCCGACGATTTCGATGGTGAGCTGCGCTTGCGCCGATGCGTAGGGAAGCGTCAGCAGCGCAAGCAACAGCAGGAAGGGACGAAGCGATCGAAGCATGCGCGGCTTGTTTGAGTTGGAAAGATGCAACGACTGGCGTGCAGCGCCCGTCGATTATAACGAACGAGGCAGGCGCAACGGGTTGACCGCGGGGACAGCGAAAGAGTTCAATGCGCCGCGACCGCCGTGGCCACGCCGAATTCGCCGGAGATGCGCTCCGCGGTGCGTCTGGCCTCGTCACGATCCGGATATGGTCCCACGTACACGCGATAGAGCCCGCTTACTTCGCGGACCTTGGGTTCCACCTGCGCCGACGCCAGCTGGCCCTGGATGTGCGCCAGGAAATTCTGCGCGTTGGCGAAGTTCTGGAACGCGCCCAACTGCACGCTGTAGCCGCCCGCCGACTCGCGGCTGATCGGCGCCGGTGCGTCGACCGACCGCGGTGGCGTGGGCGCGGTCCCGCCGGAAGGTGACGCGGCCTGCGGCGAAAGTGCGGCCACGGCCACCGGCGGCAACGGCGCAGCGGCCAGCATCGCGGGACTGTTGCCCGGAATGATGGCCTCGACTTCCACTTCGCCGCTGCCCCTGGCCGCCGTACCGATGCGGTGCGCCGCCGCATAGGACAGGTCGATGATCCGCCCGTGCAGGAACGGCCCCCGGTCGTTGACCCGCACCACCACCGACTTGCCCGTAGCCATGCTGGTGACGCGCACATACGATGGCAACGGCAGCGTGGGGTGCGCCGCCGTCATTGCGTACATGTCGTAGGTTTCGCCATTCGACGTTTTCTGCCCGTGGAACTTGCGCCCGTACCACGAAGCGATGCCCCGCTCCTTGTAAGGGCGCAACGTCGTGGCCGGAACATAGTCGCGACCCAACACCGTGTACGGACGATTGGAGAAGCGGTTGAGCGCCTCGAGCCGCGGCACCGCGTCCGGAATCTGGTCCAGGTTGGCCGGCACCGTTTCGCCGGGGCCGTCGTCCTTATAGTATTTGGACGACGTTGTCGGTGCCGGCATGGCTGCGGTTGCGGTGGTGGACGGAACTGAGGCCGCCGGCGCACCCGGCTTGGGCGGCGCGGAACTGCATGCACCGAGCAGGAATGCCGCTACGCCGAGCACGGCAGCTTGTGGAAATCGGGGCGGACGGAGCATGCTCAAGACCGCAATTTACCATCAGGATCGACACCCTTTCGCATGGCAACCTATCTATTCGCGTGGAATCCATCGTTGTGGAACTGGCCCGAAATGCCGGCCGACCGCCGCAAGCTCGCGCGCCGCGGGTATCTCGACACCGACTGGAATTCCGGCCGCGTGCGCAACATCGACATCGGCAGCCGCGCGTTTCTCGTGCGCGTGGGCGTGCCGCCCAAAGGCATCTTTGGCGCCGGCTATACGCTGACGGCGCCGCACCCCGAGCCGCACTGGCGGCCCGAACGCGCGGCCGCCGGCGCCGTCATGCAACGCCTGACGTTGCGCCTCGACACGCTGCTGGAACTGCCTGCCGTCACGTACGATGACCTCGAACAGCCCCCGTTTGCGCGGTTTCGGTGGGGCGTGCGGTCGTCCGGCGTGCATATGCCGAGCGCGCTGGCCGATGCGCTGGAGGAGTTGTGGGAAGCGCGCAGCATTGCGAACAGAGCCCGCGCAGCGCGGCCCTCGCGGCCCCGGAAGATCAGAGCCGATCCAGCGGACTGACCACGCCCCGGCCGCCGCGATTGAGCACGTGCGTGTAGATCATCGTGGTGCTGACGTCCGCGTGCCCCAGCAACTCCTGCACCGTGCGGATGTCATAGCCCGCGTCGAGCAAATGCGTGGCAAATGAATGCCGCAACGTGTGCGGCGTGGCCGGCTTGACCAGCCCTGCGTTGTGCACCGCCTGCCGCATCGCCCGCTGGAACGACTGGTCGCTCAAATGGTGTCGCCGCAGCATGCTGCCGCGCGGATCGCGAGACAAGATGGGCGCCGGAAACACATACTGCCAGCCCCATTCGCGTCCTGCGTTGGGATACTTGCGACCCAGCGCCTCGGGCATGTAGACCTCCCCCCTTCCGGACGCCAGGTCACGCTGGTGCAGCGTGCGAGCCTCGGCCAACTGCTGTTGCATCGGCCCGGCCACGCGATCCGGCAACATGGCC
>JANMCS010000599.1:0-1423 GCA_031361405.1 Betaproteobacteria bacterium | reverse complement strand
GGCGTTGCCCGACGGCGGCGGCGCGGGTGTTGTCGTGTCGCTCATTTGTCGGTCCCGCCCTGCTGCCACGCGCGCCGCTGCAAGCCGAAATACGAGAACATGATCGCGGCCAGCAGGAACGGCACCAGGGCCGTGGCGATGGCCGCACCCTCGCCCAGGCTGCCGCCCGAGATCGCGCGCTGGAACGACAGCGTGGCCATCAGGTGCGTTGAGTTGAGCGGCCCCCCGCGCGTCAGCACGTAGATGAGCTGGAAATCGGTGAACGTGAACAGCACCGAAAACGTCATCACCACTGCGATGATCGGAGTCAAAAGCGGCAGCGTGACGAAACGGAACTGCTGCCAGTCGGACGCGCCATCGAGACTGGCGGCCTCGTAGTAGGACGGCGCGATCGTCTGCAAGCCGGCCAGCAGCGTGATGGCGACGAAAGGCACGCCCCGCCAGATATTGGCGACGATGACCGAGAAGCGGGCGTGCCAAGGTTGGCCCAGGAAGTCGATGTACTGATCGATGATCCCCATCTTCAGCAGCGTCCAGCTGATGATCGAGAACTGCGAATCGTAGATCCACCAGAAGGCGATCGCCGACAGCGCAGTGGGAACGATGAAGGGCAGCAGCACCACCGCCCGCAGCGCGGCCTTGAACGGCAGGTGCTTGTTGAGCAGCAACGCAAGCCATAGCCCCAGCACGAATTTCACGACGCTGGCAACGAACGTGTAGAAAAGGGTGTTGAACAGTGCGAGACGCGTGACGGCGTCGCCCCACAGGTATTCGTAGTTTTCGAGTCCGATCCATTGGCCCGGCCGGCCGATCTTGGCATCGGTGAAGCCGAGCCACGTGCCCAAGCCCAGCGGATAGGTGAGAAACACGAGCAGCAGCAATCCGGCCGGCAGCAGGAACACAACGCCGAGCACATGCCGGTTGTCGAGCGCGCGCGAAAGCGATGAGGAATGAGCAGACATCAGTGCAGAACGAAGAGGGACAACGTCACGCCCTAAAAATATGCCGCCAACAGCCAGAGAAGTGTGAGTTAAGCGGCGGCGAGCGCTTCACCCGACGCCGCTTCAACGAGCACAGATATTGCGCCGGCGTGGCACAGTCGCGCGAAGCGCGACCATGCCACGACGACGTAATATCAAACTTTGTAATACCGCTCCGCCCGCTTCTGCGCCCGCTCCGCCGCTTCCTTCGGCGTCTTCGACCCCGACGCCGCCTCGGCCACCATGTTCGGGATGATGAAGTCGGCGACGCACGCTGCCGACGCGTAACCCATCGCGCCCGCGTAGCCGCCGGGCGTCCCGTTCTTGAAGCAGTCGCGATACGGCGTCTTCTTGGGATCGGCCGTCCAGAACGCGCTCTTCTCGTACGCCGCCAGCGGATGGCAGACGTAGCCGATCGAGGCTTCCTGCCACGGCACGTACTG
>JANMCS010000595.1:0-11934 GCA_031361405.1 Betaproteobacteria bacterium | reverse complement strand
TGCTTCATCACCGATGCTGCGGGCACGCTGGTCAGCCAGGCCGACGGGATCCCCATCCATACCGGTGGCGGCGGCTTCGCCGTGCGCGCGCTGCTGCGCGTATTCGGCGGCAACATTGCGCCGCGCGACGCGTTCCTGCTGAGCGACCCCTATGCCGCGGGCGGCAATCACCTGCCCGACTGGGTGATCGCGCGGCCGGTATTCGCGGCAGGCAAGATCGTTGCTTTCGCCTGCAACCGTGCGCACCAGTCCGACATCGGCGGTGGCGCTGCCGGCACCTACAACCCGCAAGCGACCGAGATCTTCCACGAAGGCATCCGGCTGCCGCCGCTGAGGCTTATCGAGGCCGGCGTCATCCGCGAGGACCTGTGGCAGCTGCTGCTGCTCAACAGCCGGTGTCCCGACCTGATCGATGGTGACCTGCGCGCCATGCTGGGCGCGACGCACATCGGTGCCGAACAGGTCGCCGAGCTCGCGAACGACCTTGGCGAGGCCGGGGTCGTGACCTACTTCGAAGGCATCCTGGCGCACGCCGACCGGTGCCTGCGCGCCGCGCTCGCGGCGCTGCCGGACGGCGTCTATCGCGCGGGCGAGCAGTTCGACAACGACTGCTTCGTGGACCGGGTGATCCCGCTCGTGCTGACGCTGACCAAACAGGGCGGCACGCTGACGGTCGACTTCACGGGCACGGCGCCGCAGATCCGCGGTTTCAAGAACTCGTCCCTCGCCAACACCTTTTCGGCCGTCTATGCCGGGATCGCGTCGTTCTTCGACGCCGACCTGCCGCGCAACGAAGGCACGTTCCGGTCCGTCCACGTGATCGCGCCCGAAGGCACCGTCGTCCATGCGAAGGCGCCTGCACCGGTGACGATGTGCACGGTCTTTCCCGCGCAGGAGATCATGCATATGATCTGGAAGGCGCTGGGCCAGGCGCACCCCGCGCGCGCGGCGGCGGGCTGGGGGAAGAACGCCTTCCCGGTCACGTCGGGCCGCGACGAGGCCGGCGACATCTGGGTCATGTACAACTGGGGCGGCAACGCGGGCGCAGGCGCAGTGGCCGGTCGCGACGGCTTCAACCAGATGGGCCCGATGGTCACGCTGGGCGGGCTCGTGCTGCCCAACGCGGAGACTTACGAGCAACTGTATCCGATCAACATCCGGCGTCAGGAGCTGCGGCGCGACGGCGGTGGCGCGGGCCAGTGGCGCGGCGGCACCGGGATCGCATTCGAAGTGGAAATCGAGACGGCGGCCGAGTACTCCTTCCGCGCCGAAGGCCTCCGCCGGCCGACCGGCATCGGCGTCGTCGGCGGCGGCGACGGCACGGGTTCGAACGTCGAGTTCGTCCGCGCCGATGGCACGGTCAATTGTCCGCCGTCGTTTGCGCTGCAGCACGAAGGCCCAGGTCGACTGCGCATCCATTCGGCCGGCGGCGGCGGCTTCGGTGATCCGCTCACGCGTCCGGTGGAAAGCGTCGTGCGCGACGTGCACGACGAACTCGTCTCCATCGACGCGGCTGCCGACGTCTACGGCGTCGTGATGACGCAGGACGGCAGTGGTTCCGATCCGCAGGCGACGGCGGGACGGCGCCAGGCGCTGCGCGCGGCGCGGCCGTCGACCCCATGACGCGCCCCGCCGACTCCCGCGCGCGCGACCTGGGCTGGCGGCTCACGCTCCCCGTGCTGCTGCTCGTCGTCTGGTATGTCGCAACCGATATCCTCAACCTCACGCATCCGGTGATCCTGCCGTCGCCGACAGGCGTGGTGCGCGCGTTCATGCGGCTCCTCACCAGCGGCGAATTGCTGAACAACATCGGCGCGAGCCTGCAGCGGATCTTCTACGCCAACTGCGCCGCGCTGCTGTTGGGCGTGCCGCTCGGCCTGGCGATGGGCCTGTACAAGCCGGTCGAGCGACTGTGCGACGGATTGCTGAGCCTGTTCCGGCCGATTCCGCCGCTGGCGTGGGTACCGCTGTCGATCCTCTGGCTCGGCATCGGCACGTTGTCGGTGGTGTTCATCACGTTCCTTGCCGCATTTTTCGCCGTGCTGGTCAACACGATCGCAGGCGCGCAGGCGGTCGACAAGCAGCTGGTGCGCGCGGCGCAGTCGCTGGGCGCGGGACAGCGGCGGCTGATGCTGCGCGTGATCCTGCCGAGCGTCGCGCCGGCCATCTTCACCGGCTTTCGCGTCGCCATCGGTGTGTCGTGGATGAGCATCGTCGCGGCCGAACTGATCGCTGCGCCAAGCGGGCTTGGCTACATGATCATGTACTACCGCGAAGTGCTGCGGACCGACGCGATCATCGTGGGCATGCTGACGATCGGCGTGATCGGCCTCACGATGGACTTCGCCACGCGCTGGCTCGAGCGGCGCTTGCTGCCGTGGCGCACGGGGTTTCACCTGTGAGCGCGGCGCAAACCGTGGGCGCCTCGCCCAGGATCATCGCGCGCGGACTCACCAAGCGTTTCCAGTCGGCCCGCGGTGACTCCGTCGAGGCGCTGGGACCGATCGATCTCACGATTGGCGTGGGCGAATTTCTTGCGATCGTCGGCCCCAGCGGCTGCGGCAAGTCGACGCTCCTCAACGTCGCGGCCGGCTTCGAGCAGGCGAGTAGCGGCACGATCGAGATCGACGGCTGCGCGATCGGCGCGCCGGGACCCGAGCGCGGCGTCGTCTTCCAGGACTACGCGCTGTTTCCGTGGCTCAGTGTCGCCGGCAACATCGGCTTCGGCCCCGCGAGCGTTGGGCTGCCGCCGGACCAGGTCGAGGCCCGGGTGCGGCACTGGATCAAGCTGGTGCATCTCGAAGGCTCCGAGCACAAGTACCCCCACGAGCTCTCGGGGGGTATGCGGCAGCGCTGCGCGCTGGCGCGCTGCCTCGCCAACGATCCCGACGTGCTGCTCATGGACGAGCCGCTCGCCGCGCTGGATGCGCTCACCCGGGTGCGCCTTCAGGACGAACTGCTCGAGATCTGGAACGAAGCGTCGCGCGAGCGGCCGAAGAGCGCGCTCTACATCACCCATGCGATCGACGAGGCGCTCTATCTCGCCGATCGCATCATCGTCATGTCCGACCGCCCGGGCCGCGTGTTGCGCGAGGTCATCGTGCCGTTCCCCCGTCCGCGCGAGGCTGAAGTGCGCACGCTGCCGGAATTTCACCGGCTGGCCGACGAGATCTGGCGCCTGCTGCGCCGCCCATCAGCGTGAGCCCCCGCTCACTTTTCCGCCGTTGATCCAACCAGAGGAGCACGATCATGAAACGCAGAACCGCCCTGACGAGCATTGCCGGCGCCGCTGTAATGGTCGCAATCCCCGGCATCGTTTCAGCACAATCGAAACAGCTGACCGTGCGGGTGGGCTACAACCCGCTCTCGGGCGGGCTGCCGATCGTCGGCACGCTGATGACCGACAAGCTGTTTGAGAAGGAAGCCGCGAAGGTCGGCTACCAGATCACGCCCGAGTGGATCCCGTTCCTGGCCGGCGCGCCGCCGGCCAATGCCGCGATGCTGGCCGGCCGCCTCGACATCGACTGCGACTTCGGCGTCGGCGCGATCGTGCCGCGCATCAAGAACAAGATCCCGATCGTCGTGTTCGGCATCCACGCGAGCCACCTGTCGAATGCGGTCGTGGTGCGTCCCGGCAGCGACATCGATGAAGTCGCGAAGCTCGCGGGGAAGACCGTGGGTGTCCCGCTCGCGACCAGCGCGCACTACACGCTGGCGACCGTGGTGCTCGAAGGAACCGGCAAGTCACTGCAGGAACTCGGCGTCAAGCTCGTAAACATGACCCCGGCGGAAGGCATCAAGATGCCGGCGGGCCTCGATGCGGCCGCAGTGTGGGTACCGGTGCGGTACATGGACCAGTCGCTGGGCACGGCCAGCCTCCTGGTCGATTCAAGCGGCTACACGGGACCCGCGCACAAGCTGAAGGGCAAGCGTGCCCCCGGCGTCGAAAAGGCGTGGGGCTATCCCGAGGGCTACCTGCTCGACCGGCTCTACCTCTGCGCGCGCGAAGCGTTCGCGAAGGAACATCCGGACCTGCTCGTGGCCTTCCTGCGGGCGCGCATCGAGGCGCAGAAGATCGCGGTCGCCAATCGCGACAAGGCTCTCGAGACGGCTAACATGACGTGGAAGCTCGACCCGGCTGTCGCCGCCAAGGCGCGCGACACCTATCCGGAAAACACCGACATCCGCAACGTGCCGTTTGTCCTTGAAGCCGATGCGCTGGCGATCGTCAAGGGCTCCGAATTCTTCGCCTCCATCCAGGCGATCGACAGTCCCGTGACGTGGAACGACGTGAAGGCGATCATGCTGCCCGGTGCCGCGATCCAGAAGCAGGCGTGGGAGGAAGGCGGGATGAAGCCCGGCGTGGCCGCGATGGAAGCGAACTTCAAGGGTTCGAATCCGACGTGGCCCGAACTCAACATTGCGGGCGGCACCCCGGTGTGGATGTGGGACCAGACGGCCAACTGGGGCCAACGCAAGTACAAGCCGGGCCCGTTCGTCGTCAAGTAGAACCCACCGATTGCGCTGCCATGATTGCATCGAACTTCCCCGAACACGGCACCGCGCGCACCGACGTCTTCGCCGAGATGGAGGACGCGCGTCGCGCCGACGTCGACTGGCGGCGCGGTCGCCTCGGGCTCTACGTGCATTTCGGCGGCGACGACGTGCTCGAGGTCGCGAAAGAGGCGTACCAGCGCTTCTTCTCCGAGAATGCGCTTGGGCCCAAGGCCTTCCCGAGCCTCAGGAAATTCGAGGACGACATCGTCGCGTGGACGGCCGACCTGCTGCACGGCGGCCCCGACGCGACGGGCGTCGTGAGCTCGGGCGGCACCGAGAGCATCTTTCTCGCGGTGAAGACGGCGCGCGATCATGCGCGCGCTGAGGGTTCCCGCATCACGGTGCCCGAGATCGTCGCGGCGGTCAGTGCGCATCCGGCGTTCGACAAAGCCGCGCATTACCTCGGCATGAAGGTCAAGCGCATCCCGCTGCGCGCCGACTTCCGCGCCGACGTGCCGGCGATGGCGACGGCCATCACGCCGGACACCATCATGATCGTCGGCTCGGCGCCGTCGTTTCCCCACGGCGTCATCGATCCGATCCCTGACCTTGCCGCGTTGGCGCGCGACCGCTCGCTCTGGCTGCACGTCGACGCCTGCGTCGGCGGCTTCCTGGCGCCATTCGTACGCCGCATCGGCTATCCGGTCCCGCCCTTCGACTTCGAGGTCGATGGCGTGCGCTCGATGTCCGCGGACCTGCACAAGTATGGATTCACGGCCAAGGGCGCGTCGGTGATGCTGCTGGCGGACATCGCGCTGCGCCAGCACCTCGTATTCGAATTCGACAACTGGCCGCGCGGCAAGTACACGTCACCAACCTTTACCGGCACGCGCCCGGGCGGCGCGATCGCCGCGGCGTGGGCCGTGCTGCGCTACCTCGGCGTGGAAGGCTACATGCGCATCGCCAGGCAGCTGATGGACGCGCGCGACCGGATGCAGGCGGGCATCGAGGCAATCGGCGGGCTCTACGTCGTCGGCACGCCGGAGCTGACCGTGATGGGCTACGGGTCGCGCGATCTCGACACCTTCGCGATCGCCGAGCAGATGACGCAGAAGGGCTGGTTCGTCTCGACGATGAGCGAGCCGCCGGGGATCCACATGGGCATGCCGACGGTGGCGCATGTCGCGGTCGTCGACGGGTATCTTGCCGATCTCGCGCAATCGGTCGCGACGGTGCGCGCGCAGAAGCTGACGGGCAAGTCGCGCGAAGTCACCTACGGCGGATGAACGCTCCCACGCGTGGCGATGACCGAACCGGGCTTGTCCTGGGCGTGGACGTCGGCGGCACGTTCACCGATTTCCTGCTGCTCGATCCCGCGACCAGCGCCCTGCGTGTGGCCAAGGTGCCGACGACCGTGCGCGACCAGTCGCAGGGTTTCATGCACGGCATCGACGCGCTCGGACTCGACCTCGCGCAGACGCGCACGATCGTCCACGGCACCACTGCCGCGACCAACGCCGTGTTGGAGCGCAAGGGCGCGCGCTGCGGCCTCATCACGACGGCGGGATTTGGCGACCTGCTCGAACTCGCACGCCGCACGCGGCCTCAGCTCTTCGGGCTCACCGGCGAATTCGAGGCGCTGATCCCGCGCGAGCTGCGCCTTGAAGTCCGCGAACGCACCGCAGCCGACGGCGAGATCCTCGTGCCGCTCGACGAGGACGACGTGCGCGCGGCCGTCGCGCGTCTCAAGTCGCTGCAGGTCGATGCCATCGCGATCCACTTCCTGCATTCGTACGCGAATGCGGAAAACGAGCGGCGCTGCCTCGACCTCGTGCAAAGCCTGTGGCACAACGACTACGTGTCGGTCGGCTCCGAACTGCTGCCCGAGATTCGCGAGTTCGAGCGCGGCACGGTCGTGGCACTGAACGCGTACGTGCAGCCTATCATCGCCGGCTATGTCGAGCGGCTCTCGCGGCGCCTCGCCGCCGGCGGCTTCGGCCGCGAGCTGCTGATCATGCAGGGCAACGGCGGCATGATGGATGCGACCCTCACGCGGCGGCATGCGGTGCATACGGTGCTGTCCGGACCGGCGTCGGGCGCCATCGCGGCGGCGCGGATCGGCGAGGCGGCAGGCTTGCCCAACCTCATCACCTGCGACATGGGGGGCACGAGCTTCGACGTCGCGGTCATCGTCGGCGGCGTGCCGGCGATCACGCGCGAACGCAGCATCGACTACGCGATCCCGCTGCGCATCCCGATGATCGACATCCACACGATCGGTGCCGGGGGCGGCAGCCTTGCGCGCATCACCACCGGCGGCATGCTGCAGGTCGGGCCGCAGAGCGCGGGTGCCGAGCCGGGCCCGGTCTGCTTTGGCCGCGGCGGCACGCAGCCCACGGTGACCGACGCCAACCTCGCGCTGGGGCGCATCAATCCGGCGCGCCTCACCGGCGTTAACGCGCCGGTCGATGTCGCGGCGGTGCGCAGCGTCATCGGCGCACGCATCGGCGCGCCGCTCGGGCTCGACGCCGACGGCGCGGCGGCCGGTATCCTGGCCGTCGCCAATGCCGCGATGGGCGACGCGATCCGCTTCATGTCGATCGAGAAGGGCTTCGATCCGCGCGACTTTGCGATCTTCGCGTTCGGCGGTGCTGGTCCGCTCCATGCCACGGCGCTGGCGCGCGAACTCGGGGTGCCCAAGGTCCTCGTGCCGCGGTATCCGGGCATCACCTCGGCGCTGGGCTGCGTGCTGGCCGACGTACGCCACGACTACGGGCTCACCGTGAATCGGCCGTTGCTCGAGGTCGACGGCGCATGGGCCGATGGCGTGCTTGCGGATCAGGCCGCCGCCGGCTGCGCGCTGATCGAGCGCGAGGCCGTGGAGGTCTCCGCCATCAGCCTGCTGCACGAGGCGGACTTCCAGTACCAGGGCCAGACGCACGTGATGCGCATGGCGGTCGCCAGCCCTGGCTTCGATCCGGCGCAGGTGCTGCGCGCGTTCGAGTCGATGTATCGCGAGCGCTTCGATGTCGACCTGTCGGAGATGCGGCCGATCCTGTCGGCGCTGCGCACGGCCGTCGTCGGCCGCCGGCAGCGGCTGCCGGGCTTCGGCTTGCCGGCGAATGACGGGAATGCCATGCCTGCGGCGCCGCCGCACGCGACCGCCACGCGCCGGGTATGGTTTGCCGGACGCTGGCTCGACACGCCGATCCTCGCGCGGCACGCGCTGCAGCCTGGGGACACGATCGATGGCCCCGCGATTGTCGAGCAGCTCGACACGACGACCGTGATCGAACCGCGCGACCGCGCGGTCGTGGACGCGCAGGGCAATCTCATCATCACGCTTGGCAGCGCCGCAGCGAGTACAGGATGACCCGGCCGATGACCCCCATCGATCCGATCACGCTGGCCGTCGTCCACAACAGCCTGATGATGGTCACGAGCGAGATGGACCTCACGCAGGAGAAGACTTCGTTCTCGCCGATCATCAGCGAGGCGATGGATCGCGCCAACGGGATCTATGCGCCCGGCTCGGGCGAACTGATCGTGCAGGGCGCGCGCGGATTGCCTCTCTTCATCGGCGTCATGCAGGCGACCGTGCGCGCGGTGATCGAGCGTTGTCCCGACCTGAAGCCCGGCGACGTGGTCATCATCAACGATCCCTACCTCGGCGGCACGCACCTGATGGACGTGCGGCTCGTCGCGCCGTACTTCCACGACGGGAAGATCTGGGCCTGGCTTGCCAACTCCGCGCACTGGGCCGACATCGGCGGCTCGGTGGCCGGCGGCTTCTCCAGCAACACGACGGAGGTCCACCAGGAAGGGCTGCGGCTGCCGCCGATCCGCATCGTCCGCGAAGGCGAGATGGACCGCGACCTGCTCGCGCTGATCCTCGCCAACTGCCGTGTGCCCGAGGAACGCATCGGTGACCTCAAGGCGCAGCTTGGCGCACTCAGGATCGGCGAGCGGCGCCTGCACGCGTTGATGGAACGCTACGGTGCAGAAACGCTCGACGCCGTGATCGTGGAGGTGCGGCGCCGCGCCGAGACCGAGATGCGCGCGCTGATCGAGCAGATTCCGGATGGCGTCTATCCGTTTGAAGCGCCGATGGACAGCGACGGCGTCGTCGACGAACCGCTGTGGGTGCGTCTCGACCTCGAAGTGCGCGGCAGCGACCTCTACTTCGACTTCTCGCGCAGCAGTCCGGCCTGCCGCGGCCCAATGAACACGCCATTCGCGACGACGATTTCGGCCGCGCTGATCGGCGTGCGCCACGTCTTTCCCGAAGTGCCGATGAACGCCGGTTGCTTCGCGCCGCTGCACATCGCGCCACCGTTCGGCACATTCCTGCACGCCGAGTATCCGCGGCCAGTCGCGGGTGCTGCGGCCGAGTGCTCGCAGCGCGTCGTCGAGGCGGTGCTGGGCGCGCTCGGCAAGGCGGTACCGCAACGCGCCTATGCGGGCGCCTTCGGCACGGCCGGCAACTTAAGTCTTGGTGGCTACGATCCCAAGCATGGCCGCCACTTCGTCATGTACTACTTCAGCGGCGGCGGCTACGGCGGCTACTGGGCCGGCGATGGCCATACCAACGCGTGCGCGACGATCGCCTTCACGCAGACCCAGCCATTCGAGATTCTCGAATCGCACTATCCCGTGCTGTTCGAGAGTGCGCGTCTGCGCGAATCGTCCGCCGGCGCGGGACGATATCGCGGCGGCTTCGGCATCACCTATCGCGTGAAGTTGCGGCGGGGCGAAGCGACCGCGGCATTCATGATGGAGCATGGGCGGTTTCCCCCATTCGCCCTCGCCGGTGGCCATCACGGCGCGATGACCGAGATCGACGTCAGCCAGGGCGGGCACGTGACGCAACCGCCCCACGTGTCGAAGGGCGCGGGCTACGTGCTGCATCCGGGCGACTGGATCGAGGTGCGCACCCCAGGCGGCGGCGGCTGGGGCGATCCGCGCGATCGCGATCCGGCGCGGGTGGCGCGCGACCTGGCGCGCGGGTACATCACCCCCGCCGAAGCGACGGCGGACTACGGCTACACCGGGCCGGCCGCGGACGAGACATCTTCCGGGAGCGCAACGACCAACAACCGAGCCGGACCGAGCAAAGGGTGACCGATGAACTTGTTGTCCGGCACGCTCGAATTCGGTGCGTGGCGGTGGCTGCGGAAAGACGTGGCCGATGCTTGCGATCAGGAGCTTTCGGTAGCTGACCCGTTGCGCGCGTCAGCGCTTGGCTTTCTTGGTCACCTTGGCATCGGGAAATCCCAGCCCGCGTACCAGAAATTCGGTCAGACCTGACAGGATTTCGTCCTGCGACATGTTCTTACACAGCGACCAGCGGCGCAGCGCGACGATCGTCGGCAAATACGTGAAGATGTTGGCAAGCAGGCAGGAATTGCCGAGCATGAAGTTGGCTTCCCGCGCCGCCTCGACAATGAACTTCTCGAACAGTCGGGCAAAGCCGTCCACGTGCGCGCGGATGACGCGAAGGAACTGCTTGTCGAGCAGGTGCCCGTTCTGGAAAATCAAGAGAATCGCGTTCTGAGGCTGGTAGATGAACCCGGCCACAGCCCTTGCGCCAGACCGCACACGCTCGACGGGGTCCGAGATCCTTTCCAGCGCCTTGCGCGTTTCTCACCCAACCAAGCATCCGACGCCGCGCCTGGCACCAAGAGGCACCCCGGAGTGCTCGAGGCGACATCGGTTATTGAGGACCAAGCGGCGCGCAGAACCTTGCGAGGCCGTTGAGGAGGACATGCTCATGCGTTCGAATTCAGCGCAATCGAGCTTGCCGATTTATCGCGACTCGATCGAATGGGACGCGCTCTACGCCAAGTCTGACGCGGCGGTCAGTGCGCAATACCATGGCGCCGTCGAGCACCGCGCTCATCAATTCGTCGGTATGGGGGCTGCCCTTCATCAGCGTCTCCACCTCGCCCGCGCGCGCCATCGTGGCCGCGTGCTGCCTGCCGCAGGCGAAAGGCGCCGACGTCGCCGGGAACGAGCGACAGTGCCTCGCCGTCCGCCGCCGCCACCGTATGGGTGAGTCGCTCGGTGGCGCCCGGCTCGATTTCGGCCCAGGTGCGCTTCGTGCAGTTCGACATGCGCGCTCGATGGATCGGCTGCGCCCGATCATACCCACGACTACCGTCTCCGCGCGGCTGGGCGCGCGCTGACGGGTTTGCGCTGGGGCGCCGCCACACGCTTTGCGGATTTGCGCGCGGCGGTCACCGGCAGCAGCGTCCGCAGCTCCGTCACCAATCGCCGTTGCGCATCGTCCAGCGCCGTGTCGGTCTCGGCCCGATCGAGCAGGGCGTGCGCATGCCGGCGTTCGGCGTTCGAGCGCAGCAGCTTCGGCAGCGATTGCTTGGCGCGTTCCGGCTCGAATTCCACCACGATCGTTTCCTCCTGCAGCAGGCGCCGCCGCTCGTCCTCGGACATGTGGGCAATCTCGCCTTCGGGCGACAGGATTTCGCGCGTGCGCTGCATCTGCGACAACCGGCGCGTGCCGCTACCTGCCTTGCCGATCAACATCGCCATCCGCGCGAGGCCTTCGAGGGCGCTGCCTTCCTCGATCGTGTCCAGCACTTCGCGCACGGCGGGAATGGAGCGCGGATCGAACTTGCCTTTGCGCCGGAGTTCCTCGCGCTCGTCCGCCATCTGCAGCGACATCATGTTGCCGTAGACGTGGAAGAAGGCGGCCTCCGACGACGCATCGCGCAGGTCGCGATAGAGATCAAGCAGTGCGATCCTGACGGCGGACTGGAAACGCTCGCCGCGGATCAGCGAATTGTCAGCGCCGCGCGGCCGGCGGTTGGCGCGGGTGGCCTCGCCCAGCCAGCGCAGCGGCCACATCATTGGATTTTTGTCGGACAGCGCCCAGTACTGCATGCGTAGCGGATGCATGTCGCGCCGGGCCTTGGCCAGCCATTCCGGATTCATTTCGCGCACGAACGGACGAATCAGCAGCGCATAAGCCCGCTCGGACAGTTCCGACAGCGCGGCCACGGCCTCGAAGGGTTTTTCGTCGACGCGATCGTATTTCTGCATCGTGCGCAGGTCTTCGACCTTGCGCTCCTTCAGCGTCACTTCGTAGGTCGTCTCGCGGTTGGCGTGATGCGTTTCCTCGATGTGCATGCCGTAGAGGCCCGGCGGCAGGTGCTGGATGTATTTCAGCACCTCGACGATCTGCGCGTGTTCTTTTTTCGCCACCTTGCCGGACACGAAGATGCCCAAATGGCCGACGTCCTCGTGCAGCAGGCCGACGATGGTCTGGCCGTTGGCCTTGATTTCCTCGGTGGACGAATAGACGTCGGCGATCCAGTTGAACGCCTGCTGCGGCGGGGTGATGTTGTCGCCCATCGAGGCAAACACGATGATGGGTTGCTTGATCGCCTTGAGATCGAAATAGCGGCCGGGGCCGAGGCG
>JANMCS010000511.1:0-6266 GCA_031361405.1 Betaproteobacteria bacterium | reverse complement strand
TAGCCGTTGGTGTTCGTCCATCGCCATGGCCAGGTAAACCGGGCGCCTGGCGAGTCCGGGCCGCATGTCCGCCGGGTTGCGAAATTCGAGGCGGAAGAGGCACAGGAGCCGTCCCATCCGGGCCTCGTCGATATCGACCTTGTTGTAGAGATCGTTGAGCAGCGCGCTGGCCTCGGCATCGAGCCCCACGTGCCATACCCAGCGCGCATCGTCGATCGCACGTTCATGCACGATGGAAACGTCCACGCCGAGAAAATGGCGCACCCAACGCTCGAGCACGCGGCACAACGCATCCAGCGCGGGGCGACCGCGATTGAGGCTCACCGAAAAATCGTGGCGCTCATCGCGATCCCAGTAGGCCGCGGCATTGCCGGCGTCGAGCACATCGAGTTCGATATCGCGCGCGGGCGTGCGGTTCTGCGCGAGCAGTTCGCCCAGCGACCCGAACCCACCCGTGGTGGCAAAGAGCTCGATCGTGGTCTCGTCCGCCGCCATCACCGCGCCGTCTTCCATCACCGCGATCTTCTGCGGGCGAAACAGCATCTCGGCAGCGCGCGTTTCCATCGGGTCCGCAGCGGCGGTGAGGATGTGCCGCAACAGCACCTGCGTCATCTGCTGCACGAAGAGGGGCGGCACATCGACGCCGTCCCCCCGGAACAACGCGGTGTAGGCCGCTTCGAGGGAATCGGCCGCAGTGAGCCGCGCCCGGAAGCGCAGCCAGATCGCATAGTTCTCGCGTGCGTCGGGATCGACGACCAGGGCGAGCTCGTGGGTCGTCACATCGCGCCGCGGCGCGGCCAGCAGCGCATCATGCAACGCCAGTTCAGCGGGGCACGAATCCGGCACCGGCGCCAACTCCGGCCGCACGAGAAAGCTGCGCAGGAAATCGTCGGTGACGTGCAGCCGACCGGTGGATCCTGCCGTCAGCAGGCGAAAGCCGCAGGAGGTCCAGAAATCGGGCATCAGCTGCCTAGCATCGCCCGCTTCAGGTCGGACTGAACCGGCTGTTCGCCCAGCCAGATCCGCGTCAGTGCGTTGTTGAACGCTTCGCCGGCAATCGAACCCTTGGCCGCACCGTTGAGGCCGATATGGGTCGCGCCATCGACGAAGTCGAGCGTGACCACGTCCTTTTCCTTCACTTCGCCGAAGCCCTTCATCGTGGCGATCATCTGGTCCACCTGGGCCTTGATGGCGGCGAGCTCTGCCGGCGTGCTGTTCTCCTTGATGCCGTCGGAGAGCGCATCGACCAGCTGGTCGGCCGACAGGTTGCGCAGGAGATCAAGCTGGATGCGGCGCGGCGCTTTGGCCAGCACTGCAGCCAGCGTGTTTGCCTTGGCGGGCACGTAGAGGCTGCCTACATACACCTTGAAGACCGCGCGGGTGCGCACGCCCGCGCCGTTGAGCACGAGTTCCTGCCCACCAACGCTTGCCTTGTCCGCGAGCTTGACGCCGCCGACTTCCGCGGCCTGCGCCGCGTTTGCAAGCAATGCCGCTGCCACGATGATGATGTATTTGCGCATGTCTGTTCCTTCGTCAACGCGTTGTCGGCTGCGGCAGGGCACCGCAACCTGGAATGGCCGGTTACATCGCCTCGAAGATTCCCGCGGCGCCCATGCCCGTGCCTACGCACATCGAAACCATGCCGTACTTCAACTTCCGCCGCCGCAAGGCGTGGGTGATCGTGGCGGTGCGGATTGCGCCGGTGGCGCCCAGCGGATGCCCGAGTGCAATCGCGCCGCCCAGCGGATTGACCTTGGCGGGATCGAGCTTCAATTCGCGCATCACCGCGATGGCCTGCGCGGCGAAGGCCTCGTTCAATTCGATCCAGTCGAGCTGGTCCTGGCGGATGCCGGTGGTCTTCAGCACCTTGGGAATGGCGGCGATCGGCCCGATGCCCATGATCTCCGGCGGCACGCCGGCCACCGCGTAGCCCACCCAACGCGCCAGCGGCGTCAGGTTCAATTCCTTCAGCACCCGTTCGGACACGATGATCGATGCGCCGGCCCCATCCGACATCTGCGAGCTGTTGCCGGCGGTGACCGATCCCCGCGCGGCGAACACCGGCCGCAACTTGGCGAGGCCTTCGGCGTTGGTATCGGCGCGCGGACCCTCATCGCGCTCGAACACCTTGCTGCGCTTGACGATCCGGTCAGCGGCCAGGTCGGGCACGCTTTCGTCGATCGTGATCGGGCTCACTTCGGTGGTGAACTCGCCACCGGCTTGCGCGGCCAGCGCCCGCTGGTGCGATTGCAGCGCGAACGCATCCTGCTCGTCGCGCGATACTTTCCACTGCGTTGCCACCTTCTCCGCGGTAAGCCCCATGCCGTAGGCAATGCCCACGTTTTCGCCATGTTCGAACACCGCCTCGTTCAAGGCCAGGCGCCCGAGCATCGGGATCATGCTCATGCTCTCGGTGCCGCCGGCGATCATGATGTCGGCCTCGCCGGTACGGATGCGATCCGCGGCGATCGACACGGCGTTGAGGCCGGATGAGCAGAAGCGATTGATGGTCATGCCCGCGACGGAGTTGGGCAGCCCGGCGAGCAGCACGCCGATGCGCGCGACATTCATGCCCTGCTCGTACTCGGGCATGGCGCAACCGATGATGGCGTCCTCGATCCGGTTGGGATCAATGGCGGGCACCTGCGCCAGCACGGCCTTCAGCACGTGCGCCAGCAACGTGTCCGGGCGCGTGGACCGGAAGGCGCCGCGGGGGGCCTTGCCCACTGCAGTACGCGTGGCGGCCACGATGTAGGCATCCTGAATCTGTTTGTCCATGGTTCACAATCCCGACGTGATATTCGTTACCGACTAATTGCGCAAGGGCTTGCCCGTGGCCAGCGTATGCGTGATGCGGGCCTGCGTGGATTCGTGCCGCAGGAGGTGCATGAACTCGGCGCGCTCCAACTCGAGCAGCCAGTCTTCGTCGACCAAGCTGCCCGACTCGATCTCGCCGCCGCACAGCACCCGCGCCACCCGCTTGCCGACCTCGAAGTCGTAGCCGCTGATGAAGCCACCATCGCGCATGTTGACCAGCATCATCTGCAGCGTCGCGAAACCAGTCTTGCCCGCCACCGGGATGTTGCGCGCCGGCAGCGGCGGCCGGTAGCCAGCGTCGGCCAGCGCGCGCGCCTGGCTCTTGGCCACGTACAGCAGTTCGTTGGCGTTCATCACGACCACGTCGGAGGCGCGCAGGAAACCCAGCTCCTTCGCCTCCAGCGCGCTCTTCGACACGGTGGCGGTGGCGATCGTCTGGAAATAAGTGCGGATGAACGGAAACTGATCGATCTGGCTGCCATTGGCGCCACGTCGCACTTCCTCGGCGGCGCGCACCGCGAACTCCTTGCTGCCACCACCTGCCGGCAGCAAACCCACGCCGACTTCGACGAGACCGATGTAGGACTCCAGCGCGGCCACCGTGCGATCCGCGTGCATGATCAGCTCGCACGATCCGCCGAGCGCCATGCCGCGTACCGCGCACACGGTGGGAATGAGGCTGTGCCGCAACCGCATCGCCGTACGCTGGAACTTGGCGACCACGGCGTCGATGCGATCCCACTCCCCGGTCGCAATGCCCGGCGCCACGGCCGCCAGGTTCGCCCCCAGCGAAAATGGCTCGCGCGTTTGCCAGATCACCAATCCGGCATAGCCGCGCTCGGCCTCGTCGATCGCGCGCAGCAGGCCGTCGAGCACGTCTTCGCCGATCGTGTTGGCCTTGCTCTTGAACGATACGATAGCCACGTCGTCGCCCTGGTGCCACATCCGCACGGCATCGGTCTCGAAGATCGTGGTGCCGCGATCCGCGGCGGCTTCGCCCATCACCGTCTCGGGAAACAGCTGGCGGCGATAGACCGGCAGCGTCGACCGTGCCACGAATTGGTTCTCGCGCGGCGCATACGCGCCGGCGCGGCTGTGCACGCCCTTGGCCGCGCGCACGGCATCGCCCGCGACCCACGCCGGCAGCGCTACGGTGGCCAGCGCGCGCCCGGCGGCGATATCTTCGGCAACCCACGCGGCCACCTGCTCCCAGCCGGCCGACTGCCACGTTTCGAACGGTCCCATCTGCCAGCCGAAGCCCCAGCGGATCGCGAGGTCCACGTCGCGCGCGTTGTCGGCGATATCCGCAAGATGAAACGCGCTGTAGTGAAAGAGGTCGCGGAAAATGGCCCACAGGAATTGCGCCTGCGGATGCTGCAGCGCGCGCAACGCGGCGAATTTTTCCGCCGGCGACTTGAGCTTCAGGATCGCCGCCACCTCGGGCGCCACCTCGCCTGCGGCGACGCGATACTCACGTGCGGCGGGATCGAGCACTTCGATGTTCTTGCCGACCTTGCGGAAGAATCCGGCCTTGGTCTTGGCCCCGAGCGCACCCTGCGCCACCAGGCCCTCAAGCACCGGCGGCGTCGCGAACAACGGATGCCATGGATCGTCGGGAAGCGTGTCCCACATCGTCTTGACCACATGGGCCATCGTGTCGAGACCCACCACGTCGGCCGTGCGATAGGTGGCACTCTTTGCGCGGCCGATGGCAGGCCCGGTGAGCGCGTCCACCACATCGAAGGACAGGCCGAAAGTCTCGGCGTGCTTCATCGTGGCCAGCACCGAGAAAATGCCGACGCGATTGGCGATGAAATTGGGCGTGTCCTTGGCGCGGATCACGCCTTTGCCCAGCGCGGAAGTCAGGAACGTTTCAAGCGCGTCGAGCAGCGCGGGGTCCGTTTGCGAACCTGCGATCAGCTCGACCAGATACATGTAGCGCGGCGGATTGAAGAAGTGCATGCCGCAGAAACGGGTGCGCAAAGCCTCGGGTACCGCGGCCGATAGCGCCGCCAGCGACAGACCCGATGTGTTCGACACCAGCACCGTCCCGGGCGCCAGGTGCGGCGTGATCTTTTCGTAGAGGTCGCGCTTCCAGTCGAGACGCTCGGCGATCGCCTCGATCACGATGTCGCATTCGGCGAGGCGCGGGAGATCGCTGCCGTAGTTGGCGGCAACGATGGCGGTGGCGCGATCCTTCGCCGCCAACGGGGCGGGCTCGAGCTTGGACAGGCCCGCGATCGCACGCGCGGCCAACCCATTGGGATCGCCTTCCTTTGCGGGCAGGTCGAACAGGATGACCGGGATGCCGGCGCTGGTGAAATGGGCCGCGATCTGCGCGCCCATCACACCGGCACCGAGCACGGCGGCCTTGCGGACAATCAATGGTGAATTGGACATGAGTGGAGTGCCGGGGAGGCCCGTGGGATCACGGGCATTGATAAACGTGCGGGATGCCGCAGGAGATCGATTCTACCAAACGCCACTAGATGGAATCGCTCCTGCCGTGACGGACGGCACGCGACATTGGTCGCTGGAAATTAAGCGCGCTGCCCCTGAAAACACGGCCGGGTTGCCCCGGCCGTCGTGCGCGTTCAATCTCAATCGACACAGGAGCGCAACCGCTCCGGCAAACCTAGAAAGTGTAGGTGCCTTGCATCGAAAGGATTGTTGTGCTTGCCTTGAACGTACCGTTGACCAGGGCGTTTCCTGCCGTGCTTCCCTGATTCTGGTTGACGGTTACGTTGTCCCCAATGATGTAGGCAAAACCGGCATCGAACTTCAGGTTCGGGTTCCACCTGTATTCGCCGCCGATCGCCAACCACCAGCGGTCCGAGTCCGGCAGCCGCAGGGTGGGGTCGTTCCTGACCGGGCTCTGGTCGAAGGCCACGCCGAAGCGGGCCTTCCACACGTCGTTGGCCTTGTAGGTGGCGCCGACCGAGAACTTCCATGAATCGTCCCAGTTCAACGGCGTGGGCGGCAGCGCGGGGGGCGCACTGGCGGTGAATCGCAGCTCAGGGATGCTCGACCAGCCGGTGTACTGCGCGTCTGCCATCAGTTCCCACCGGCTGTTGAGCCGGTAGAGCATCGACAGGTTGGCGATCGCCGGTATCGTGATGTTGGAAGTGACGCTCCGGCCGTAGAGCGCCGCACTGTTGACGCCCGCGGACAGTGCCCCGATTGTTGCCGCGAGTTGCGGCGGCGTGCCCGTCGCGAGGGTCACGGTCGGGTTGCTGAAGTCGATGTTGCCGGAAACATTGTATTTGATCTCGGAGCGATAACTGGCGCCGACACGAAGCTGCGGGGTGGCATCCCATGCAAAGCCGATGTTCCAGCCCCACGCGCCGTCTTCGCCCTTGACCTGTGCCTTCGAATCGAGCCCCGGCGTCAGCCCCGCGATGGCGTTGAAGGTCGGGGACCCTGGCGTGATGCCGGCGCCGGCGGCGGCG
>JANMCS010000262.1:0-7966 GCA_031361405.1 Betaproteobacteria bacterium | reverse complement strand
GACGTCCCCACCGCCAACACCATCATCATGGATCGCGCCGACAAGTTCGGCCTGGCGCAATTGCACCAGCTGCGCGGCCGTGTCGGCCGCTCGCACCACCAGGCGTATGCGTATCTGCTCACGCCGCCTGCCGATGCGCTGTCGGCGCAGGCCAAGAAACGCCTCGAAGCCATCCAGATGATGGAAGACCTGGGCTCGGGCTTTTATCTGGCGATGCACGATCTCGAAATCCGCGGCGCCGGCGAAGTGCTGGGCGATTCGCAGTCCGGCGAGATGCAGGAAGTGGGCTTCCAGCTCTACAACGACATGCTGCGCCGCGCCGTGTCGGCAATGAAGGCCGGCCGTGTACCCGACCTCACCGAACCGCTGGGCGTCACCACGGAAATCAACCTGCACGTGCCGGCATTGCTGCCGGAAAAATATTGCAACGACGTGCATGAGCGCCTCGTGTTGTACAAGCGGCTGGCCACGGTCGAATCGCTCGACGAACTCGATCGCCTGCAGGAAGAGCTGGTCGACCGGTTCGGCCCCACGCCCGAGCCCACGCAGGCGTTGCTTGCGTGTCATCGGCTGCGGCTTACCGGCATGCCGCTCGGCGTGACCAAGATCGACTCCGGCCCCGAGCGCACCACCATTCACTTCGTCAAGCATCCGCCCTTCGATGCCGGTGCGCTGATCCTGCTGGTGCAAAAGGATGGCCGCATCCGTTTCGCTGGTCCCGACCGCCTGCGCATCGAGCGCGCCGCGCCCTCATTGGCCGAACGCGTCACGCTGGTGAAGGACTTTCTCGGCCGGTTGCAGCCAGCGGCCTGACCGCGACGACACGCGATGGATACCCACGGACTCCCACCGCAGATGCACGTATTCGTGCGCGACTGGCTGTCGGCGAATAACGTCGTGCTGCGCAGCCCCAATGGCCACACGCTGATCGACTCCGGCTATGGCAGGTACAGCGCGCTGACGCTCGCGTTGCTCGCCTCCCCGCGCGGCATCGGCAGCGACCCGCTGGCCGAACTCGTCAATACGCACTGCCACTCCGATCACTTCGGCGGCAATGCCGCGGTGGCGGCGCGCTATGGCTGTCCCATCGCGCTGCCCGAGGCCGAGGTACCCATCGTCGAGCGCTGGGACACCACCGCATTGTTGCTCGACGTCGCCGACCAGCACGCGGAGCGTTTCCATGTCGATCGCGCCGTCGTGGCAGGCACGACGGAGACGTGGGGCGACCTCGAATGGCAGGTGCTGGCCGCGCCGGGGCACGCGATGCGCGCGGTCGTGTTCTTCAATCCCGAGCATCGCATCCTGATTTCGGGCGACGCGCTGTGGGAAAACGGTTTCGGCTTCGTGATGCCGGCCGTCATGGATCCCGATGCACTGCCCGCCACACGGGCCACGCTCGACATGATTGCGGGCCTCGATGTCCGCATCGTCATTCCCGGCCACGGTGACGTGATCACCGCCCCCGGTCCCGCGCTCGACCGCGCGTTCAAGCGTGTGGCCGCCTTCGAGGCGGATGAGTCGCGCGTGGCGCGCCATGCGCTGAAGGCGCTGCTCACGTTCAACCTGCTCGATCGACGCTCGATGCCGCTGGCCGACCTGCCGGCCTTTGTGGACACCGTCGCCTTCTACCGCGAGGTGAACGCGCTGTGCTTCGGCCTGTCGGCGCAAGGGCTGGCCGACCTGCTCGCGACCGAGTTGGTCAAGGTCGGCGCCCTGCGCATCGTGGATGGCAATCTCATGCCGGCAGCCTGACGCTGGCGTCGCCCATGTCAGCGGAGCTGGCTCTGGAATTCCCGGACGTAAGTACTGACGCCGCGCATCAACATTTCCACCGACAGCGCGGTCAATAACATCCCCATCAGGCGCTCGAACGCCGTCACTGCCTGCGTGCCGAGCACCTGCTGCAGCCTGGGTGCCGCCAGCAGGATGGCCGTCGTGATGGCCATGGCAAGCGTGAGTGCCGACACCCACGTCACCAATTGCGACGGATCGCGCGACGCCATCAGCATCACCGTGGCCAACGCCGACGGGCCGGCGATGGAAGGCACCGCCAGGGGCACCAGGAAGGGCTCGCCCCCAGGCACTTCGCCGAAGATGCCGTCCTTGCCGGGAAAAACCATCCGCAGCGAAATCAGGAACAGGATGATGCCGCCCGCGATGGTCAGCGACACGTCCGACAACTGCAGCCAGCGCATGAACGTGCGCCCGCCGGCCATGAACGCCAGCAGGATCACGAATGCAAAGATCGATTCGCGCAGAATGACGCGAGAGCGGCGCTCCGGCGGTACCTTGGCGAGCAGCGACAACACGATCGGCAGGTTGCCGAACGGATCAAGCACGAGGACCAGCAGGATGGTGGCGGCAATGAGGTCAGCGTTCATCGGGAATTTCCGCGCGGTTCCAGGCGACGCGAAGTATAGCGCGCGCACTGCCGCGATTTGCAGATCGGCACCGCCGACTCATCCCGTGCGCAGCAACCAATAGCCCAACGGGAACAGGATGGCCGCCAGCATCGCGTGCAGCGCGAAGGCCAGCCCCGCGAACGCTCCAGCATCCGCGTTCACTTGAAACGCGCGCGCCGTGCCGATGCCATGCGCGGCCAGCCCCAGCGCGAAGCCGCGTGCGCGCCAATCGCTGATCCGGCATGCATCCAGTACGAACTTGCCGAGCGCCGCGCCCAGAATGCCGGTACTCACGGCAAACACGGCGGCGAGTGCCGGCAGGCCGCCCAGCTTGTCGGCGATGCCCATCGCGATCGGTGCCGTCACCGACTTCGGCGCGAGCGACGCCAGCGTGACGGGGGTGGCGCCCAGCAACCAGCCGAGACCCACCGCACTGACCAATGCCACCGTGGACCCCACCAGCAGCGATGCCGCAATCGGCCACGCCAACCGCCGCACGCTCGACCATTCGCGCGCCAACGGCACCGCCAGGCCGACGACCGCAGGCCCGAGCAGGAAATGCACGAACTGCGCGCCGTCGAAATAGGTCTGGTACGACGTGCGGGTGAGCGTCAGCACCACAATGATCAACACGACGGCAAGCAGCACCGGATTGGCCAACGGATGCATGCCGCTGCGCGTGTAGCACCACCACGCCACCGCATATAGCGCGAGTGTCAGCGTCAGTCCCGCCAGCGGCGTGGCCGCGAGATAGACCCACAATGCGAACAGCGGTTCGACCGTCATGGCGTGCGCTCAACGGCAGCAGGCGCGGCCTGCCGCGCCAGACGCTGGAAGGTCCAGGCTGTGGCCGCCAGCGCCAGCACGGTACTGACCACCAGTGCCACTGCGATCGGCAGCCACTCGTCTGCCACGCGATGCAGATGCAGCATCACGCCAACACCTGCGGGCACGAAGAGCAGGGACAGGTGCCGCGCCAGGCCATCGGCGGCAGTGGCCAGCGTTGCCGCGAACGATGGCCGCACCAGCAGCGCGACAAACAACAACATCATGCCAAGCACCGGCCCCGGCACCGGCATGCCGGTAAGCCGCGCCAGCGCCTCGCCCGCGCACTGGAACATCAGCAACCACGTCACGCCGGCCAGGAAGGGGCTCAATGCAGCTTCACCCGTGGCTCGAGCCGCTCGCGCAGCATGCGGCCGATGGTGTCGAAGACCACGCGCACGACGCCATGAATGGACACCTGGTGCATCTTGTACAGCGACGCATACATGCCACGCGCGATCAGTCCCTGGATCAGCAGGCTGCCGCCGATCAGGCGTCCCATCAGGTTGCCCACGGCCGACAGCTCACCCAGCGACACCAGCGAACCGAAATCGTGGAACTTGAATTCGGGCAGCGGCTTGCCCTTGATCCGCGCGGCAATCGATCGGGCCAGCAGCGTGGCTTGCTGGTGCGCCACCTGCGCGCGCGGCGGCAGCAACACGCCGGGATGACCCAGCCACGGCGCCGCGGCGCAATCGCCGAACGCATAGATACTGTCATCGCGGGTGGTCTGCAGCGTCGGACCCACCACAAGTTGATTGGCGCGATTGGTCTCGAGACCGTCGAGGCGCGTCAAGCTTTCCGGCGCCATGATGCCGGCGGCCCAGACCACCAGGTCGCCCGGATAGAAATCGCCGGCGGCAGTGGTCACGCCCCTGCTGTCCACCATCGTCACGCGCTCGCCGGTGCGCACGTCCACGTCGAGTTTGCGCAGCAGCTCGGTGGCGGCGACGGCCACGTGCTCGGACAACGGGGGCAGGATGCGCGGCGAGGCTTCCAGCAGTGTGATCTTGATGTCACGCGCGGGATCGAGCTGGTCGAGTCCATAGCCCGCATGCGCGCGCGTGGTCTGCCGCAGTTCCGCCGCCAGTTCGACCCCGGTGGCGCCCGCGCCGATGATCACGATATGCACCATCGCTGGCGCGCCGGCAGCCGCACGGCCGTCGGCACGCACGCACACGGCAAGAAGGCGCCTGTGAAAGCGCTCGGCATCGGCCAGCGCGTCGAGCGAGATTGCATGCTGCGCCACACCCGGCACATCGAAATCATTGCTGACACTGCCCACGCAGACCACCAGCGTGTCGTAAGCCAGCGTGCGCTGCGGCAGGATTTCCTCACCTTCGGGGGAGCGGACCACGTCGATCGTGATTTCGCGGCGCGCGCGATCGAGCCCGCACATCGCGCCCTGCCGGAAGCGGAAGCGGTGCCAATGCGCAATTGCGAGATAGTCGAGGTCATGGGCATCGGCATCCATGCGCCCCGCCGCCACCTCGTGCAACAGGGGCTTCCACACGTGCGTGGCGTGGCGATCGACCAGCGTCACCTGCACCGCGCCCGTGCGGCCATGCTGGTTGCCGAGTCGGGTGGCCAGCGGCAGGCCGCCGGCGCCGCCGCCCACGATGACAACACGATGCGTCGCGCCGACGGCCATTGGCTATGTCCCGTCGCGCGACCAGGTTGGGTATCGGCTCATTGCCATCATTGTCCCACCACCGTGCCCTCGCGTCGCGGGTCGGCGCCGCCCCTCCAGCCGTCGCGCGTACGGACAATGGCCTGCGTGCCGCTGGTCATCACCGGCATGCGAACCTCGGCGCCGAGCGCCTGCAGCTTCGGTGTAAGTGCGACCAAGCTGGTACTCGCCTCGAGTTCGGTCGGGCCATTGCGGCTGCCGAAATTAGGCAGCGCGATGGCCGCCTGCGGGTCGAGATTCCAGTCGATGATCCCCAGCAGCGTCTTGGTGACATAGTTGATGATCGCACTGCCGCCGGCCGAGCCCACGACAATGGCCACGCGCCCATGGCGATCATAGGCAATGGTGGGCGCCATCGACGAGCGCGGCCGCTTGCCCGGCTCGATCCGGTTGGCCACCGGCTTGCCGTTTTCATCGGGCACGAAGGAAAAATCGGTGAGCTGGTTGTTGAGGAAGAAGCCGCCTTGCGTCATCAGGCGGCTGCCGAACGCGTCTTCGACCGACGTGGTCATCGCCACCGCATTGCCGTAGCGATCAACGATGGAAAAATGCGACGTCGACTCGAACTCCGGTGCCGCATGCGCGCCCATGGCCACCGTGCGCGCAGGCGCCATCTGCTGCGGCGGATCGCCAGGCATGGCGACACCGAGGCTTCCATCCGGCTGGATCAATGCGGATCGATCACGCAGGTAGCGGTCGTCGAGCAGACCCGCAGGCGGCGTGAAGAATGCGGGATCGGCCACGAACACGCTGCGATCTGCAAAGGCCAGGCGCCCGGCCTCGCTCATGAAATGCACGCTCCAGAACGAGGCCGGCCCCATTGCGCCGACATCGAAGGGCTCGAGCATCTTCAGCATCTGCAGCACGGTGAGGCCGCCCGAGGACGGCGGCGGAAATCCGCATACACGATAGCGGCGATAGCTGTCGCACACGGGCTCGCGCACGATGGCACGATATCCGGCGAGATCGGCCGGCGTGAGGTCGCCGGGATTCCACGGATGACTGTTGGCCGTGTCGATGATGTCGCGTGCAATGGCGCCGGTGTAGAAAGCATGCGCGCCACCGGCAGCGATTGCGCGCAGCGTGGCGGCATAGGCCGGGTTGCGCAGCACGGTGCCCACCTGCAGCGGTTTGCCGTTGGCGTCGAAGAAATAGGCCCGCGCGCGCGACTGCGTCAGGAAGCGATCGAGTCCGATCAGCGTATGCAACCGCGGCGATACAGCGAAGCCTTCGTCGGCAATCCTGATCGCCGGCGCAAACAACTCGGCCCACGGCAGGCGCCCATGCCGGCGATGCGCGGTTTCGAGCAGCCGCACGGTTCCCGGCACGCCGACGGAGCGCCCGCCGATCACCGCATCGTGAAACTCGAGCGGCTTGCCGTTCTTGAGAAAGCGATCGCCGCGCGATGCCGCGGGCGCGGTCTCGCGGCCGTCGTAGGCCACCAGCCGTTTGGCACGCGCATCGTGCACCAGCAACAGTGCACCGCCCCCCAGCCCGGACGATTGCGGCTCCACGAGTCCCAGCACGAGCTGCACCGCGATGGCCGCATCGACCGCCGAGCCGCCGCGCGCGAGGATGCGACTTCCGGCCTGCGCTGCCAACGGATTGGCTGCGGCCACCATCCAATGCCGCGCGGTGACGGGCGCCTTGTCGGTCCACCCGGACGCCTGCTCGGGCGCGGGCTGCGCCGCAACGATGATCGCCGCGCCCCACGCGATGAGGAGTGCGGCAAATTGGCGCAAATGCAGGCGTCTCGTTGTCGTAGGCATGGCGCAAATCATTCGTGCGCGTAGTGCCATCGCACACACACGATTGTAAGTCCTTGGGCGGTAGCAATAGACGCGGGGCAAAGTGGGCAACATCGTAGGTTCTGTTTGTTGTGGCGCGGTGCGTTGCGTGTTCTGTTGGTCGCGGCAATGGCACGGCGGACGACGTTGGTCAATTGCGTGTAGGCGATGCTTCAGCCGCGCGCAGCGCTTGCGAGGCTGAAGCCTCGCCTACAGGACAAACGTCACACCAACAAATCACAGACTTAGGCGAACCGTAAAAAAGGCAGCGGACGAATCCGCTGCCTTTTCACTACGTGTCGTGCGTCGACTGATTCGGCGCCACCAAACCGGTGTTACGGGATCAGGATGATCTCGACGCGCTGTGCTTGCGCCGCGTCGCCCGAACCCTGCGTCAGTTCCGGCTTCGCCATCTCGATCTTGTCCTCGGCCACCCCGGTGGACTTCAACTGGTCACGCACCTTCAGCGCGCGTTGTTTCGCCAGCTCCTGATTCTGTTCCAGGTTGCCGGCGGCATCGTGGTAACCCGATACCTTGACCTTCTTGCCCGAGGCCTTCGCCTGATCGGAAACCGTCGCGAGTTTCGCGGCGGCATCCGCAGGCAGGTCGGCCTTGCCGGATTCGAAGAAGACGGTGACGATCGCCGCCACGACCGGCGGTGCGGTCACGGCCGCCGCCGGTGCAGCGACCATGGCTGCCGCGGGGGCGGGGGCCGCTGCCGCCGCGGATTTCGCAGGCGGCGTCAACACCGGTGCGCCGGGCTTCATCTCCGCCTTGCTGCCACCCCATGCCGCGAGCAGCGGCACGATCATCAGCGCCACGATGTTGATGATCTTGATCAGCGGATTGACCGCCGGGCCCGCCGTGTCCTTGTACGGATCGCCCACGGTGTCGCCGGTGACCGCCGCCTTGTGCGCGTCGGATCCCTTGCCGCCATGATGGCCATCTTCGATGTATTTCTTGGCGTTGTCCCACGCGCCGCCGCCCGTCGTCATCGAGATGGCGACGAAGAGGCCGGTGATGATCGTGCCCATCAACAGGCCGCCCAGCGCCTGCGGCCCGAGGACCACGCCCACGACCACCGGAACGAGCACCGGCAGCAGCGACGGCACGATCATTTCGCGGATCGCGGCCTTGGTCAGCATGTCCACCGCCACGCCGTATTCCGGCTTGGCCGTGCCTTCCATGATCCCCTTGATTTCCCTGAATTGGCGGCGCACTTCGACGACCACCGCGCCCGCCGCGCGACCCACCGCTTCCAT